>DAHXMQ010000307.1 GCA_027371625.1 Candidatus Methanoperedentaceae archaeon
GAAGGCTGGATTTACGGAGATTTATTCAAGACCGAACAACAGGCATGAACATTAAAATAATCTCCGAAGATGATTACAGCGGCGAATTTTTAAAGAACGTAATCGCGAAGCTCAAGGATGAAAAGCTGGTTGGAAATATAAATGGTGTGATATACGCTCGCGATATTGGTTCCGTCTTCTTTAAGAGTTTCTTCTCTTCGGAAGGATTGAGGACTTTTCATCGACCGAATGTTTAGAGGGTATAAAATCAATAATTTATTAAAAATTGAAAGTATCATATCCATGGAAATAATAAAAATTTGGGGAGTATAATATTTATTTTCTGGGTCGGGGATTGCAGGACATAAAATGTGAATTTCTTCAGACTTCGCTTCTTTTTTTGTTATTGGCTGCCTAATTTCAGAAAAAACAAATTTCTTTCCTGTTTTTTTTTGCGTAAGTTTGAATCCCCCCCAACTCGGGAAAACAACAGTATTAACATATCCAGTGTGGTATCCATCCAATAATCTTTTATCCAAATCTGTTCTAAATTTTCTCTCTTGCGTCAATTTGTTCTTATTCTTTCTTAAATTTACTTTGCTTCCATAATCTGTCTCGTATTCATCAAGATTTTTAATTAAGCTAAGTATAAAATTTAAGTCGTGTTTAATCGTTATCCATTCCCCTTCTTTATAGATTTTTACATAATCCCTGACATCTAATATTTCTCGCAAAATCTGAAATTTCTGTCCCACCCCGGTAAAGTTTGTCTCAAAATAGACTTCATAACCTTCAATATCAAAAGTCAGCCCAATAACTATAGGCAGCTCCTCTTTTCTTTGCCACACTACATTACTATATCCCCACCACTCTAAAAATGGGAAACTATCTTTATCAACATAAATCTTTTTCAAAAGCCGGAAGGCTTCAATTAAATTCGACTTGCCCGAGGCATTCGCCCCCACCACCACATTCAGCTTCCCTACATCGATTTCACAATCATGAAGACTTTTGAAGTTCTTGATAACGACCTTTTTAAGTTCTGCTTTTACCATCAAAGCTTATTTAAATAACATCTTATTTAAAATTTTTGTAACAGAATCACTAAACATCATTCCTTCTTCGCAACCGCAGAGATCATGTGTCTTTTATAATAAACCCCATCAAACCTCTTTTTCCTTCGCGATTCAACAATACTGCATGAAAAATCCCTTAACAACTCCTCCAACTCATTTTTGTTAAAATAATGATATACAATGCCATTTTCCCTTGAAAAAGTATTGGTCTCGACCTCTCGACCTCCGAACCGCATATCCTCCTCCCCGAATACCTCAAGGAACAGCATCCCGCTTTTTCTCAGAATCCGCCAGAATTCGCTTATCGCAAGCTCCCTTTCGTTCAATAAAAGATGCTGCAGCACGCCGTAGCACCATACGACATCAAAAGAGCCATCTTGGAAAGGGAGCTGATACACGTTTGCAGCATGAAGCGGAATGTCCATTTTTCTGCCTGCGCAGCGCTCGCCAGCAATTCTCAAGGTATCAAGCGAGACATCCACTCCAACCACATCGAATCCGCGCATCTGCAAAGGAATTGCATACTTCCCGCTTCCACAGCCAGCATCCAGCAATCGCCCCTTATTGCAGGAACCAAGGAGTTCAAGCGAATATCGCCCTCCTTTCCATCGCCTGGATTCCTTTTTCCATGCCAGGATGTGCTGCTTCATAAACTTAATTCCAACTAAGAACTATTATAATGTATGCAAGCTATCCTTTGCGCATGAAAACCGCAATGACAATAGCCGGCGTTGATTCAGGCGGCGGCGCTGGTATAGCTGCGGATTTAAAGACGTTTGCTGCGCTTGGGGTTCACGGAACCTGTGTGATTACCTCTGTTACTGCACAGAACACAAAAGGGGTACAAAACTCCTTTGACATCCCGACCGAGTTCATAGAGGAGCAGTTCGATGCAGTAGCAAGGGATATAAAAATCGATTGCGCCAAGACGGGAATGCTTTCATCCTCTGAGATTGTAAGCACCGTTGCAAAGCTGATAAAAAAGCAAAAACTCAGGCTTGTCATCGACCCGGTAATGGCGGCAGAAGCCGGAGGGAAATTGCTGAAGGAAGAGGCGGTAGGCGTACTCATCGAGGAACTCCTGCCGTTTGCGGAAGTGGTAACGCCGAATGTACCCGAGGCAGAAAGATTGTCTGGTTTTAAAATCAGGGATATGAATGATGCCGAAAAGGCAGCAAGAAAAATCCATGAGCTTGGCGCAAAAGCAGTGATTGTAAAAGGAGGGCACCTTGAGGGTATCGATGTTCTTTACGACGGCAGTTACACATATATCGAGGGAACCATAGTAAAAGGAGGCACCCACGGTTCAGGCTGCACGCACTCAGCCGCGCTCACAGCGGAACTTGCGAAAGGCACTTCTCTTGTTGAAGCTGCTCAGCGCGCCAAGAAATTCGTGGAAAGAGCAATTCTGGCAAGCGTGAAAATCGGCGGCGGCGCTGCGCCTGTGAACCAGCTTGCGCATACGCTGGAGGAGGCTGAAAGATACCTTGTACTAAAAAACGTTGATGAAGCTTCTGAACTTATCGAAAATGGCATGCCGGTGGAACTTATCCCAGAGGTCGGGTGCAATATCGCAATGGCGATATCAAACGCCTCCTCGATTTCGGACGTGGCTGCTGTTTCGGGAAGGATTATACGGCTCAGGGACAAACCAAATGCCGTGGGATGCGTGGCATTCGGCGCAAGCAGCCATATTGCAAGGATAGTGCTGACTGCGATGCAGGTTGATGGCACTAAAAGGGCTGCAATGAATATTCGATATTCGGAGGAGGCGCTTGCTGCATGCAAGGAGCTTGGACTTCATATCGCATCGTTTTCGAGGGAGGATGAACCAGAAGGTGTTTCTACCATGGAATGGGGCGTAGGTGCAGCCATCAGGAGCGCGGGCTTGGTTCCCGATGTGATTTATGATAAAGGAGATATCGGGAAGGAGGCGATGATAAGGCTTCTTGGGAAGGACGCGGTTGAGGTGGTGGGAAGGGCGGTTGAGATTGGAATGAGGATGAAAGAAAAGTGATGCTCCAAAACTATGCGCCCAGTTTTCTTTCGATCCTTTCTTTCAATAACCTGCTGATTTCCTGACCGCTCACCTTCCCCCTGAACTCCTTCATAACCACACCCATCAGCGGTCCCACTGAATTTATGCCTTTTTCCCTGATAAAATCCATCCTGGATTCGATGAGTTTATCGATGGCAGCCTCAAGTTCCCCGGTCTTAACCCCGACGCCGAGGGAGCGGGCAGCCTCCTCTAAAGTAATCTCGGGTTTTTTCGCAATTGTCTTCAAAACATCACCAATCGCCTCGTTCGGAATTCTTCCTTCCGACTGGAGTTTGAAAAGCGAAATCAGGTGCTCATCTTCGATATTATTGACAGCCACACCTTCTTTTTCAAGCTCATTTAAAATAGTCTCAAGGGTTCGCACCACCGAGGTTGCACTGGCTCCTGGTACCTGTTCCATTATATTTTCAAAAAGAACAAAGTTCCCTGAGCGGGAAATCTGGTTCGCAAGCTCTTCATTCAGGGAAAACTGCGTTATGTACCTTACCTTTCTCTCCTCGATGAGTTCAGGTAGTTTTATGCGCAGCAACCTCTCCTCCGTTATCGCAACAGGCGGGACATCGGTCTCAGGATACATGCGTGCAGCACCCGGAAGTGGTCGCATATAAGCCGAATTGCCGTCCGGAAGTGCACGTCTTGTTTCTTCCGGAATGCACACCAGTGCCTCGCGCGCACGAACTATAACGGCTTCAAGGGCACCCTGCGCCTTTTCCTTGGCATCAGCTACCATAACCGCGCAGTCCCCGTCCTGTGCGCCCACGGCTTTCCGCAGCGCAGCGACCTCGTCAGGTGTAATGCCGTAATTGGGCAGTTCGTCGGTATGGAATATTCCCCCAACGCCTGATTTCTTGGCGCGGTCTGAGAATTCCGTACCCAGGCGCCTTCCGGGCTGGATTTCCCTGCCTGCGAGTCCAGCAAATCCCGGCAGGTTCACAGCATATACGACACCGCCTTTCAGTGCCTTTTGTATTACTTTAGAAGAAGTGCCTGCAAAAACAGGTGTGACATCGATAATTTTATCAGAAACGCTTGTCTGGGTCTTGCTACTGAGTTCCCTCTTAATTTCCAGCAGATTCACCTGCCTCATTACCTCCCGCTCCACAATCGCTTCTATCAGCGAAAGCTCCTGCACTCCCTTAATCTCCACCCTTGCGCCTTCGGCTATTGAGATATTTATATCCTGTCTTATGGTTCCAATACCACGCTTCACTCTGCCTGTTGAGCGAAGTATCATACCGAGCTGCTCCGCCACCTCTCTTGCATGCTCCGGGGAAACAATATCAGGCGCAGTCCCTATCTCAACAAGAGGTATCCCGAGGCGGTCAAGCGAATATATCACCGAATCTCCCCTATCCTCGATTTTCTGTGCAGCCTCTTCCTCAAGGCAGAGCACGCCTATGCCAACCCTTCCACCTTTTGAATCAAGAAAACCGTCGGTAGCCACAAGCCCTGTTCTCTGGAAGCCAGATGTGTTAGAGCCGTCTATCACAATTTTTCTCATGGCGTATAGCTCGTCCACGATATTCATGTTCAGCATGCACGCAATCATGAGCGCATAATCCAGCGCTTCCTGGTTCAATTCTCTAGGTGGCTCCTCATCGTTCTCCACGAGGCATGTGGTGTCGTAGGCTTTGTAGATGTATTTTTTTATGATTTTAATTTCCTCAAGAGCAGCCCTGTCCACCACACCCATCTCGCTCTGCGTGGGTCTTAAGTACCGCATGAACTCAAAATTTGAATCCTTGGTTTCACGAAGAGTCGTAGGGCAGCCGCAGAAAAGCTTTTCTTTCGTATCGAGCTGCTGGTGAATCTCAAGCCCTGCTTTTAATCCGAGTGCCCTGTAGTCCATAGATTTCTTTGATATAGTGCAATCTATAAAACAATTGTCCTGAATATTTTCACCCCGCTATCAAAGGATATTTAAGCAATCAAATCCACGAAAGTTGATTATGACGATGGGGAAAAAGGCATCTCAGTGCGCAGTGCATATTAAAAAACATACATCTGCTCTCGTTGTTTCGCACATCGACGCTGATGGTCTTACCTCGGCTGCCATTATGGCAAAAGCACTTGAAAGAGAGGGCATCGAGTACGAAACACGTTTCTTAAGACAACTGGACTTGCCTTCGCTCAATGAGATAGCGGATAATAATCCTCAACTTGTTATATTCACAGACCTCGGAAGCGGCATGCTGGATGCGATAGTGGAATTAAAACTCAACGCGGTCATTATAGACCACCATCAGCCGCAAGGCACCTATGAATGCCATCTCAATCCTCATCTTTTCGGGATTAACGGGGCAACGGAGATAAGCGGGTCAGGAGTTACATATCTTGTGGCATCCGAAATGGGAAATAACCAAGACCTTGCAGCCCTTGCAGTTGTGGGCGCAGTGGGTGACCTCCAGCATGTAAAGAACGGACAATTAATCGGCATGAACAGGCAGATACTGGACAGCGGGGTAAACAGCGGCTTACTGCGCTATGAAAAAGACCTTCTGCTGTTCGGAAAACAGACGCGCCCGATCTTCAAATTGCTTCAATATTCCACAGACCCTTATCTGCCTGGCATCACAGGCAGCGAGGATGCAAGTATAGAATTCCTAAAAAGAATAGGCATAAGGCAACACGGTGAAAAATGGAGGCGGTGGATAGATCTTGAGGTAAAAGAAAAACAGCAGATCGTATCCGCTCTCATGCAGTTCGGTCTTTCCAGAGGTATGCCGGGCTACAGGATTGAGCGGCTGGTGGGCGAAGTTTATACGTTATTGTGTGAACGTGAAGGCACGGAGGTGAGGGATGCCTGCGAATATTCCACCTTGCTCAATTCAACAGCGCGCTACGACCACGCCGATATCGGGCTTGCCGTGTGCATGGGCGACAGGGATAAGAAGTACGATGAGGCATGCACCCTTCTCAACGAGCACAGGAAGAACCTTGTTGAAGGGATGAACCTTGTGAAGGAGCAGGGGTTGATCAAGATGGAAAACCTGCAGTATTTCGATGCCGGAAATAAAATCAGGGAAACCATCGTGGGAATAGTGGCAGGAATGAGCATGTCTTTTGTTAACAACAGGAACCTTCCCATAATCGCTTTTGCAGATGCCGATGGCGGAATAAAGATCTCGTCGCGGGGGAACCAGGAGCTTATCAGAAAAGGGCTTAACCTTGGAGAGGCGATAGGCGAGGCTGCAAGAGCCGTAGGAGGCACAGGCGGCGGGCATGATATAGCAGCGGGAGCCTTCATTTCAAGGGATTTGAAGCAGGAGTTTTTGAGGATACTGAACGATAAGATAGGAGCACAGATAAAATGAAATCTTATCCTTGCTCCTGCTGCAGCCTTGCAACGGCATAAGCAGGGAATACTCTGGATACTTCCTTCCCATATCTCTGCGATAGCAGCGCGATTTCGAACCCAAGTTCATCTGCTGCCCTCTTAGCTATGAACTCGCCAACACCACATGCTACTATTTTTGAAACACCATGCCCTTTTGCAACATCGCACAGAGCATCCTTGATATCCCGAAGTTGCGCCTCCATAACCTGCTGTGACATCAGAACCAGTTCTTCATCCCCTACCTCGGAGAGGTCTGCACATACCACCCGTGCAAGCCTTCTTTTTGCATCTGTAACTCTTTTCCCGGCTCCATCCGGGGTTTCGCATGTGTATTCTTTGATTGAGAGCATTCCCAGAACCATATATGCATCGGCGGTTATGGCGAACAATTCTGATGAGATACGAAAGGCAGCGCCCCCAAGCAGGACCTTATCGAGAAGGGCTGCAACATTTGTCCGAAGCACCCCCGAATAGACAAGCTCGCTTTTTTTTAATCGTTCAAAGTCTGTCTTGCCTGCATGAGGTATGCCATACTTGATTGGGATAATGTCCGTAGTTGTCGAGCCTATATCCACGAATATGCAGTCCTCATACTCCCTTCCCACAAGAAGTGCTGATGCCATCCAGTTTGCCGCTGCAAGTTCGCGCTTTTTTTCTTTCGTAAACATGCCGTTGCTGTCGAGGAAATAGGCATCCTTGAAGGCATTGTTTACAGCATCTACGATATAGGATATGCCAGTCTCCTTGTCTGGAAAACAGTCAGCCAATTCTCCTGTTATCACAACTGCGACTTTTTCAGGTTTTAAGCGCTTTGCGATATCAAGAAGCACCTTGGGAAGGCTCGTATTTTTCCAGAGCGGGACGTAATGCAATTCTACAAGCTTCCCATCGCTGGATGCTAACTTGGTGTTTGCGCCGCCAATGTCGATGCCGAGAACCATTGCATAAGAGTGGTCGAGGAGGTTAAAAAGAGTTTTGGAAATACCATCGCTCTCCTGAATGCGCAGGTTTTTTGGAGGTTCTGTTAAGTCTTCATGGATAAATAATGGTGTTAACTTCGTGAGATGAAGTCGTAAGAGCGTTGAATGGAGTGAACCCCATTTTGTGGACAACCAGTTAAGAAACTTCTCAATTTAAAACCTCCCTTCAGATTTTTCAAATTCTTCAGGAGTG
>DAHXMQ010000325.1 GCA_027371625.1 Candidatus Methanoperedentaceae archaeon
TACTCCTATGCTGGCCGACACCGTTGCCGTCTGACCATCCAATTCATATGGCATGGCAATCGCGCCCATAAGGCGCTGTAAAGTCCCCACCAACTCTCCTCATGCTGTAATTTTTGTAGAATCTTTTAGTGTCGATTTGCTATCGATAGCGCCCAGGATTCGATACGATACCATATTTCCAGAAGGTGCAAACGTGAATTTTGTTGTTGTGGATTCAGGCAACGAGATTACAATACGTACATACGAGCGCGGTGTGGAAGCCGAGACCTTAAGCTGCGGCACAGGTGCGGTTGCCAGCGTTGCTATTGCCCACAGGCTTGGCAGAACAGGAAAGAAGGTAAAGGTGAATACAAAGGGCGGAGAACTTAGAATAACCCTTACAACTGATGGGGCTTTTATGGAAGGCACAGCTGAGAGGGTGTTTGAAGGAACAGTTCTTTAGTATATCAATAAATTTAAATTTAAGTGCCGCTTAGTAGGTGCGATGTTGCGCCATATCATCTCAATGCGGGATTTTTCACGGGATGAGATCGATGATATTCTGACAAAAGCAAGGGATTTTGAGACAATCGCAAAGGGAGAAAAATCCGTCCTGCTTTCAGGAAAAATACTTGCCACGCTTTTCTATGAACCCAGCACTCGCACGCGCCTTTCTTTCGAGACCGCCATGAAGCGGCTCGGCGGGGAGGTCATCGACCTCGGAGCGACTGAGACAAGCTCAGTGGCGAAGGGGGAAAGCCTTGCAGATACCATAAGGGTGATAGGGAATTACGCGGATGCCATCGTTTTGCGACATCCCAGAGAAGGCTCAGCACGGATGGCAGCAGAGTACTCGAATGTGCCGATAATCAATGCAGGCGATGGAGCGGGGCATCATCCCACGCAGACGCTGCTTGACCTTTATACCATAATGCGGGAGAGCAGTCTCTCCTCGCTAAGAATTGCGCTTGTGGGCGACCTCAAATACGGCAGAACCGTCCACTCGCTTGCTTATGCTTTATCGCTCTATCATGCCAATGTCATACTTGTCTCGCCCGCGCAACTCAGGATGCCCGATGTAATCAAGAAAGACCTGAAAAAGCAAGGCGCAAGCATAAGCGAGACCACCAGCATAGAGGACGTAATCGGGGGTATTGATGTGCTATACGTCACACGGATACAGAAGGAGCGCTTCCCTGACCCTGCTGAGTACCTGAAAGTTGCGGGCAGCTACAGGGTAACCGAGGAACTATTGAAAAAAGCCAGCGATAAACTCATAGTGATGCACCCGCTTCCAAGGCTTGAGGAGATTGACCCGTCGGTTGACAAAACAAAATACGCACGGTATTTCCAGCAGTCCTTCTACGGTGTTCCTGTGAGGATGGCGCTTCTTGCAATGGCAATGGGGGCGATATGACAGAAAAAGAGATGCGGGTGCGCCCGATAAAGCACGGCACGGTGATCGACCACATCACAGCAGGTCAGGCGCTCAATGTGCTTCGCATACTTGGAATATCGGGTACCACTACCGCAGTTGTGAGCGTGGCTATGAATGTACCCAGCGGAGTTCTGGGGTTAAAGGACATTGTAAAGGTCGAGGACAGGGAGCTTGAAGAGGAGGAGGTGGACAGGATTTCGCTGATTGCGCCGGATGCTACAATAAATATCATCCGCGATTTTGAAGTAATCGAGAAATACAAGGTTGAACTTCCCAAGAGCCTTGAAGGCGTGGTGAAATGCGCCAACCCCAACTGCATCTCCAATACGAACGAGCCTGTTATCTCAAAGTTTGTTGTGAACAGGAAGCCGGTTGAATTGAGGTGCATCTACTGCGACCATGTGATTTCCGAGGGGATTGCGGAGCATTTGATTTAAGGTGCAAACTTTAATTTAATAAAAAAGCTTATAGCACAACATGGATGAGAACACCGTAAACAGGACAAAGGCTGCCATCAACGCTTTGATTGACGTTGAGCAGTTGTGGATAGAGAACACACCCAACTACAACCTTTCAACACAGGAACTGCTTGTCCTCAAAAAAAGGCTTGAGAGGGCGATGGAGAATGTTTCAAGGATTTACGAGGAGAACAAGGCAAAAATGCAGGCAGCAGAGGATGAAATAAAGAAGATGCATGAAGGGAAGAAAAGGAAGAAAGATTTATAGCATCACAATTTGAAAAGAGGCATTAAACTATTGCAACATATACCCCTGTGCGGGGGTTGCCAAGTCCGGTCAAAGGCGCAGGATTCAGGGTCCTGTTTCGCAGGAATTCGTGGGTTCAAATCCCAT
>DAHXMQ010000326.1 GCA_027371625.1 Candidatus Methanoperedentaceae archaeon
AATTGATTTATATCCTTATAATGCTTGCCAAAGGAAACAGTGCGTTCTGTAAAAGTTCGCCCCCTCCACCTTCACCCCCGAAACCACAACCGTGTGGAGCTTCCCCGACCGCGGCGACTGGGCTACGCATATAGGAAATTACAGGGGCAACTGGTCACCGTATATCCCCCGCAACCTCATCCTCCGCTACACAGCGCCCGGCGAGCTTGTGCTTGACCAGCCCGCGGAGCGGGAATCCACGTATGCCCGCAGGCATACGTGTGTGCGCCCTCCCGAGGCGCGACTCGGGATGGTGGGGTCAGGCACAACGCTTGTGGAGTGCAAGCTCTTGGGACGGCGCGTCGTGGGTGTGGACATCAATCCCGATGCCGTCATGGTGGCGCGCAACAGGCTGGACTTTTCGTATGCGCCGCTGGATGCTGATTATGTGGCGCCGGAGATTAAGACGTATGTCGGGGATGCGCGCTCGCTTGACCTGATTGAGAATGAGTCCGTTGATTTAATAGCCACGCATCCGCCGTATGCCAGCATCATCCCGTACTCGCACAACCGCGAGGGCGACCTGTCGAGCGTTCATAACATTGCCGAGTTCGCGCAGGAGATGCGGCGTGTGGCAAGTGAGTGCATGCGCGTCCTCAAGCCCGGAAAGCACTGCGCCATCCTGATAGGCGATACGAGGCGCAGCAAGCATTTCGTGCCCATCACGCCGCGGGTGCTCATGAGCTTCCTTGAGGCGGGGTTCATACTGCGCGAGGATATAATCAAGCTGCAGTGGAAGATGAAGAGCACGAGGGAGAAGTGGTTCGGGAAGAAGTATGACTTCTATCTCATCGGGCATGAGCATCTCTATGTGTTCAGGAAGGCTGATATGGATGAGAAGGTGACGAGGTTCAGGGAGAGCATGAAGTGGTGGTAGGCTCATCTTATGCATTTTAATTTTAGAAATCCTTAAAAGGCTGTCGGGCATACGAGATAAAGCAGGTCTTCGCGGATGGTGAAAGCATCATACGATTTTCTGAGCATGCATTGAAGAGAATAAAAGAGCGAGAAGTCGATATCGAATTTGTTGAACAGGTTATAAAAGAGCCTTTAGAAGTTATCGATGTTAAGTTTGGAAGAAAAGCAGCCTACAGGAAACTTGATGGTTATTATTTAATTGTAGTTTTTGAAGAGCAGAAGGATGAAATAGTAATAGTAACAGTACTAAAAGTAGATGATGCTAGATTGAATAGATATGGCTTCAATAGAATTCGATTCTGAAGTTAATGCGATGTACATTCGCTTTAAAAAGGGAAAAGTGGATAAATCCGAACCGTTAGCTGATAATGTTATTGTTGATGTTGACAAAAATGGAAAAGCAATAGGTATTGAAATTTTACTTCCAAAACATGACTTAAGGGTGTCTGAGTTTGTTTCGAAAGCTTTGAAGGTTGAAGCATAATATGTAATAAACTGCAGCAGAAGTGGACTATCTCAAAATTCCCCCCCTCCACCTTCACCCCCGAAACCACCACCGTCTGGAGCTTCCCCGACCGCGGCGACTGGGCAACCCACATCGGCAACTACAGGGGCATTTGATGAACCCAATGGTATTCAAAAATTTTTAGATGGGTTCATCAAAACTGGTCGCCCTACATCCCGCGCAACCTCATCCTGCGCTACACGGCGCCGCCTTTTCACACAGCCCACTCAACAATGCAGAATATCTATGCAGGGATCTCAAAAGATTGCCCAATTGGTTGAAAACTGGCCACTTCTTTGCGCTCTAGTTTTCTCCTTATTTCTTCGAAGCGTTTAACCGTTTCCTGCGAATACAGGCGCTCCCCGCAGTGAAGACAAACCTCTGCCCTCACTTTTATTATGGCGGTATGCACACCTCCTTTCAGCAGCTTCTCAACCTCTTTCTCTACAAGTTCTCCGCCGCAAACAGGACACTTATCGAACGGTTTAGTTTGTTTCATCATTTTCTCCTTTGCCAGTTTATCCATTTAGCAGGGTCTGGCCGGTAGACCGTCACCAGCGCTGCCCATTTTGTTTTCTCATTATACGCCCAGACGCTGTGAACAGGTTCATTTTCGAATGTATTACCAGAAAAATATTTCTTCATAAGAAAGTTTGTCATTTTGAGTTTCTTCATCAGCATGATCCGTAATACGAATCTTGCCTGCCTGAATTGCCTTTTGGATGTCGGTGATTTCCATTTATAAACTCCTTTATGGAATCTTCTATTATTTTATTGCAAATATACCTTTGTCGCTCGAAATTTCACCCCCTTTCTCCCGAAACACCACAACTTTCGCTTCCCCGACCGCGGCGACTGGGCTACCCACATTGGAAATTACAGGGGCAACTGGTCTCCCTTCATACCAAGAAACCTCATCCTTCGATATACGGCGCCGGGGGATTTAGTGCGTGACCAGATGGTCGGGTCAGGAACAACGCTCGTGGAGTGCACGTTTCTTGGAAGGAGCGCCGTGGGGTGTCGATATCAATCCCGTTGCCGTCATGGTGGCAAGAAACATGCTGGACTTCACTTATGCGCCGCTGAGATGCAAAAGGTCGCGAGCGAATGATGAGATTCAAGGGGTCTGCCTTGATTTTTCAAATTACTCCCATCTCCCCGAGCCTCTCAGGCAAATACGTATCAGTCACATAATCCAGCCCCTTCCCGGCAAAAGCCTGCTGCTCAGCCTTCTTCCCGATATTCAGCATCAGATTGATCTGCTCCTTCCAGTAAGGCGTATCGAACCTCGGGTCTGTAAGCTCGCTCTGCAGCGCCTTGACGTCCTGCTCGTTCAGCTTATCGGTCGAAAGCTCGTACTCCACGATATCGGAAGACTGCACACCGATGAACTTAGCCGCTGGAGTAGCCATGAACTCCGAGAGATGCGCACTCTTGATAGCGCCGTATGCCACGCTTGCGTATATGCGGAAGCTCCACGGGTCGCCATCCGTGAACACCACGACAGGGAGCTTTAATTCCTCATGCATGCGCTTGATTATCCTTCGTGTGGAGCGCGCCGGCTGTCCTTTCAGGTGCACGAGTATGGCATCTAACTTTTCGTCGAATCCGTTCTCGATAAGCCTGTCCTGCATACCTCCGGTCTCGATGGCGATGATGAACTTCGCGTCGTGCTCAAGGAACTTAATCGTCTCCACATTGTATGGAATCTGGTATCCCGCCTCACCAACATCCTCCTGGC
>DAHXMQ010000344.1 GCA_027371625.1 Candidatus Methanoperedentaceae archaeon
GAGCACTATAGGCAACATGGCTGTCGAAGCTGGAGCCAAGGTGGGCTTATTCCCGCCCGATAGCGAGACGAGGAATTTCCTGAGGGAAATGGGAAGGGAAGGCTCATTCCGGGCTAATCGTTTTGCCTTTCAGGATCGAGGCTGCGATGTGCAGGTCTTCAAGCCTGCCGTTGCATGATGTCCCTATCAAAACCTCGTCAACCCTTACCTTACCGATTTCGCTTATTTTCTTGGTATTATCCACAAGATGCGGACATGCAATAACAGGCTCAAGCTCCTCAGCGTTAATCTCTATTTTCCGCTCAAAATCGGCATCCTCATCTGACTTCAATTCCCGGAATGAGCCTTCCCTTCCCATTTCCCTCAGGAAATTCCTCGTCTCGCTATCGGGCGGGAATAAGCCCACCTTGGCTCCAGCTTCGACAGCCATGTTGCCTATAGTGCTCCGTGCTGCCGTGCTCAATCCTGCGATGGTATCGCCTGTAAACTCAAGAGCCTTGTAGGTTGCGCCGTTGCTTGTGATTTCACCTATCAGATGGAGAATTATGTCTTTTGAATAAACACCTTTTGGAAGTTTGCCGTTCACCTCTACAAGAAACGTCTCAGGCACCTTCATCCATGTTTTTCCGAGAGCTATTGCCGCAGCCACATCCGTACTTCCCATTCCTGTGGCGAACGCACCAAGGGCACCGTTGGTACAGGTATGCGAGTCAGCCCCGACTATAATATCGCATGGACAGGCGTATTTTTCCAGGGCATTGTGGTGTGATATGCCGTTCCCAACATCCGACAGTATTATGCCCGTTTTCCCTGCGAACTCCCTTAAAAATTCATGGTCGTTGCTTAACTCCATCCTCGGGCTGGGGGAGGCGTGGTCAAGGAAAAATATGGTTTTCTTCGGGTTGTATGCCTTTTCCATTCCCATCTCTTTCATCCTTCTTACTGTAAGAGGACCAGTACCATCCTGCACGTAACTCAAATCCACATCAACAACTACAACCTCCCCTGCCCTTACATCCCTGCCGCAGTGCTCTCCGATTATCTTCTCTGATAGGGTTTTGCCTGCCATAAACTAACCTCCATTTGCTATAACTATAATTGCACTCTTTTATTAAATACCTTTTCGGCGAGACCGTTACATTACGTGTTGTAGATTTTTTATCACTTTGCGTACTTCGCGTTCTTTGCGGTTTACAGGTATCGACAACTCACCGCAAAGGGCGCAAAGACCGCAAAGCAGAGATTGATAAT
>DAHXMQ010000345.1 GCA_027371625.1 Candidatus Methanoperedentaceae archaeon
CGCTAATATAACTGGTGCTGCACTCGATGTACTATTTAAATTTATTCTAATAGGAACCTCTGCATAATCCACTGTCGAATCCTGAATCGCAAATACGAGGTCTGTTGTGCTTTGATTTAATTGAGAGCCGTTTATCGAAACGTTTACCTGTTTTGTTTGTCCTGAACCCAGTGAAATCTGAGTTTCATTCACAGATGCGCCGCTCCACGGGGCAATATCTGTAAAGTTGAGCGTGAGATTATATGTCTCTGTGTTTCCCCCATTTTTAATAAATACGCCAAAATCAGGATAGTTCCTGAGATACTGCTGGATATCCACGTTCTCCAGCCTCTCCCACGCCTGATTAAGCTGTGAATTATTCTCTGTCGATTCAAAGCGGGTCGCAAACCATCCAGTGCCATCGTTATATTCAAGACGCATATCGAGATCGTTTGCAGGATTCACCCACTGCAGGGTTGCATTCATATAACGTGTATTCTTAAGATTCACTCCGCTCGAATTGACAACATCCCATGCAAGCGAATAATCTGAACCTGTGTTGTTTATGGTGCCGACTGAAAAGTTACTCCCGCCAGGCATCAGTTTTTTAATGCTCAGGTTCAGGTTCGGCTTTGCAGTGGCATCGTTGATTATCGTGAATGTGAAATTCCTGACTTCATTGCCTGCTACTGAGGTTTGCAGTGAAGATGGAGTTACGGCGAGGTTTCCTTTTGTTCCTGAGGGATAGGATACATTCAAATAGTAACTCACGCTGCTGCTGCCCAGGGAAAATGCATGCACTGCGACCCAGTATTCATCATACACCGTGTTATTGAGGGTTACGACCTCTGAGGTGACACCCAGACCCTGCTGTGAATAATCCACAAGCTCGCCATTCGGCGCAAAAAGATACAGATCAAGGTCGCTGGTGCTGTCTGACCAGTTAAGATAGGCTTTCAGTGCTGTGCTATTGTATGATTCCAGTTTGTAGTAAATCCAGTCGCCATTGCAGGCAAAAACGTCAACATAAAGACATGTCGCAGTCTCAACCGCACCATCATCGACTGTTCCCTGTATTGAGCCTGTGCCCATCTGCGGTATTGTAATGACCACAGGAATCCTGAGCGCTCCGGCTGTTGAGTTAGATACTATCAGGGTTGTTCCGTATATTGCAGGTTTTACCCTTGAAGGTGGGGTAAAAGTGATGTTGACGGTTTTGCTGCTGCCTGCATCTATAATCGCGTAAGCGGGAAGATTAAAACTCGATACAGGGATGTTGTTATTCCTTTCAAGATCGGTCATTGCCTCAAGGGAAAAGGTGAAATTGACTGAATAGGAATTATTGTTGCTCAATACAAGCTCTGCGGTGGTGCTAAAACCCGGGAGTACGCTTTCTTCCCACCTGTCATCGCCATTGATGCTCGCACTGATGTTGTACGTGAATGCGTTCGTGAGGTTTATTATTCCTGCGCCTTTCTCGAATACATGAAAATTTGAAGCTGTAAGGTTGCTTGCGGTATGCATCAGGATAGCCCGAACCTGTGCAGGAGTAAGCGTCGGATTTTTCTGGAGAAGAAGGGCTGCAGCTCCTGAAACAAACGGCGTTGCCATGGAAGTACCTGACAGAATCCTGTAGCCGGAAGAACTACAGAGCTCGCATGTGCCATTTGGAACTGTGGAGTTAATATTCACGCCTGGAGCCACGACATCCGGGTCAAGCCTGCCAAAAGCAGAAGGACCGCGGCTGCTGAATGAGGCTATGGTGTCATCGGATATTGTAATCGTGCCCTGACTGTCTGAAGCGCCGACTGCTATCACTTTTTTGGCACAGCCGGGATCGCTTATGGTGCCTGTCCCAGGTCCTTCGTTCCCAGCAGCCGCTACCACCACAACGCCTTTTTCCACAGCAGCATCTGCTACAATAGTGTCTATATCTGCGAAATCGTCGTTTGGCTGGGTGGATTCGCCAAGGGACATGCTTATTATGTTAGCGCCGTGGGCTATGCTCCAGTCTATTCCAGCGATTACGTTTGAAGTGCTGCCCGAACCTGTACTGTCCAGCACCTTGACTGCAAATAAGGTAGCATTGGGCGCCACGCCTTTCAATGTGCCGTTCGCTGCCACTATCCCTGCCACATGGGTGCCGTGCCCATTATCGTCCATGGGGTTTTCTGTGTTATTAACAAAGTTATACCCGTCAGCCACTTTTTTCCCGGCACCAAATCCACCGCCGAGGTCGGGATGAGTGTAGTCTATACCTGTGTCTATTATTGCCACCTTGACTCCTGTTCCTGTGTACCCGAGCGTATTCCACACATAGTTCGCCCCTATCGTCTGCGTGGAATTCGTCAGCAGAATATTTTTTTCTGGAGGTTGCGGCGGAAGCGACACGATTTCATCGTAGTATATTCTTTCAACTCCCGGCATTCTTGAGAGTTGGGGGATTTTTGAAGCGGGTATTTTTGCAGAAAATGCATCCACGACATTATACCTGTGCCCTACCTGCCCGCCGCTGGATTCTACCGATGAGAGCAAAGACAAAAGTTCTGTCTTCGAAGCCCTGACTTTATCAGTTTTATTCATGAAAACAATCACTGGTATCTGGTCTTCAGGTTTTGAATTTGCAATTTTCAGCCCGAGCGTGTGACTTATTTTTACATCAGCCTTGAATAGCGATAAGCCCTCCTTTGAACCAGTATCGGTTTGAACTGGCATGGCTGAAGCTATACCGATTACAAATAAGCAGGCAATCAGGGTTATAAACAGTTTATTGGACGCTGAACTCAATATTCTTCAACTCCTTTTCTGTTTCAATTACCTTCGTGCCTTCCTTATATTCAACTTCCCACGTCACTTTTAGCGATGCACTATAATCTCCCTTTTCCAGTTTCCCGAAAGGTATTATTGCAGTGGGCGCGGTTATTACCTGCGTCACTGCTATTCCTTTTCCGGGGTCTGTATAATTGGCGAAGACGGTAAACTCATTCCCCTGTTTTACGACCCTATTTATCTTTATCCCGTAACCGCCTGTGCTGAAAACCCCTCTGAATACCACGAAATTAAGAGTATCATCAACTGAAAAAGCAGATAACTCGGGCGCTTTTTTTATAACAATGCTGCTCAGGCGTTCCTTAACCTCAGGAATGCTGCCGTTGAGCACGGTGAACATGCCCTCAGATTTACCGGAATATCCCCCAAGCGGATTCATATCTATCACAGGACTGACTTTCAGTTCCTGCGGCTGGGATACGCATCCTGATAGTACCGCAAGCGCGGTGATTACAATAATCAACAATATTCTGGCTTGCAGAACTACACTATCCTTATTCCTCATGCTCGCTGACCTGACCATCCTATTTTGAACAAGATTTTTATTTATCCCGTTGTACTGGAATTATAGTAGATAGAGGTGGTAATAAGCAATATAAACTTACTGATAAATAGAAATTTGTTCTTGATATTAATATAGACACTGGAATGGTGTTGCAAAGCCAAAGCCTGCAATGCCAGCTCCACCAAGGGCGCTTGCGCTCTCAAGCGCCTATGATTATAGACTCCGGCAAACTCACGCCTCTTGCATCCTGGCAAGCG
>DAHXMQ010000349.1 GCA_027371625.1 Candidatus Methanoperedentaceae archaeon
ATTTTGAAGGGGATGGCGCGCCGTATATTACCGCAGGCGTTGTGATTTCTGAATATGAGGGAGTAATGAATGCCTCAATACACAGGCTCCGAGTCATCGGGAAGGATAGACTCGCTGCAAGGCTTGTGGAATTCAGGCATACGTATAACCTTTACAAGAAAGCCTCTGAAAAAGGTGAGAAACTTCCTGTCGCTATCGTAATCGGAATCGACCCTGTTACATTGTTCGCGGTCTCAACCCGCGTGCCAGAGGGAAAGGAGTTCAATTACGCTTCGGCGCTGAGCGGAGAGCCAATCGAGTTATTCGAATGCGAAAACGGCATAAAAGTCCCGCAGGCTGAGATTGTGCTTGAAGGGTATATCCATCCCACTGAGCTTGCGGACGAAGGACCGTTTGTGGATATAAGCGGCACATACGATATTATCAGGAAGCAGCCTGTCATTTATCTAACTAACATGATGCACAGGCGCGATCCCATCTACCATGCCCTGATGCCAGGAGGAAGTGAGCACCATGTTCTCATGGGCATTCCATACGAGCCTTTGATATTCAGCGAGGTTAAAAAAGTGGCTGATGTCAGGAATGTAACGCTCACGCCCGGTGGTTGCCATTATTTCCATGCCGTTGTCCAGATACATAAAAACAACGATGAAGAGCCGAAAAAAGCAATAGAGGCGACATTTGCGGCGCACAAGAGCCTGAAGCATGTTATAGTTGTGGATGATGACATCGATATTTTCGACCCGAACGATATCGAGTTTGCGATGGCGACGAGGCTGAAAGGCGATGAGGACATCTATATTTACCCGAATGTCAGGGGGAGCACGCTTGACCCGCGCTCCGAGAACGGCATCGGGACAAAGGTGGGTTTTGATGCAACGATGGAGCTGAGCAGGAAATGGAAGTTCGAGAGGGTGAAGAGACCAAAGCTGTGAGGTTTTTATTTTGCGATGGTCATAGCGTTCATCTGCGGTTAATATCTAATCCACCGCAAAGAACGCAGAGAGCGCAAAGCGAAGCGCCAGCCCTCTGGTATCAAAAAGTGCAACAGCAGCGAAATGGAACACGGATGACACGGATTGGACGGATTTTCACAGATATGAAATCCGTGAGCATAATATCCGACTTTGCGAACTTTGCGCCCTCTGCGGTGAATTTTTCTCTGTGTCCTCTGTGCTCTCTGTGGTTTTTCAAATCAGACCACAATAAAATTTTTCGCTTTATGGAGGCATAGATGTATCTCACACCTGAAGAAGAAAAGCTCTTCAACGGAGAGCGCGGCGGCACATGCCAGAAGGCTATGGAGATTCTCGCCGCTCTCGGCGACATTTACGGCGCCGACCGATTGATTCCCATAAAGAGCGCACAGATAGCCGGCGTTTCGTACAAGACGATTGGCGAAGCAGGGCTTGAATGGATCTCAGATTTAAAAGGAAAAGTCGCGGTGCCCTCGATTCTAAACCCGGCTGGCATGGACAGGGAATGCTGGCAGGAGATGGGAATAAGCGAGGAATTCGCGGAGCGGCAGGAAAAAATTATTCGGGCTTACGAGGCGCTCGGCGTAAGAACCGAGTGCTCATGCACGCCATACAATATCTTCGACAACCTCGCAGGGTTTGGAGATCATGTGGCGTGGAGTGAATCCTCGGCAATCTCTTACGCCAACTCAGTCATCGGGGCGCGCACGAACAGGGAGGGAGGACCGGGAGCGCTTGCTGCTGCGCTGGTAGGCAAGACGCCGAATTACGGCTTTCATCTTGACGAGAACAGGATTCCTGATGTTCTTATTAAAGTCGAGGCAGAGCTTCATGATTCTGATTACGGGGCACTGGGTTATATTGTTGGTGAGATTGTTGGGGATAGAGTGCCGTTTTTCGAACTCAAGTCGAAGCCATCAAAGGACGAACTGAAATCGCTCGGCGCGGCAATGGCAGCTTCAGGCGCAGTGGCGCTGTACCATGTTGTCGGCGCTTCGCCTGAAGCCGGGAAATACGGGGCGCCGGAGGAGAGGATTACGATTGAAGAAAGGCAGATAAAAGAGATATACTCCTCTGGCGAGCCAGATTTAATCGCATTCGGTTGCCCTCACAGCAGCGTCAGCGAGCTTGAAAGACTGGCACGGCTTCTGAACGGAAAAAAAGTGAGAAAAGAGGTATGGGTATGCACCTCGCGCGCCATAAAGAATAAGCATCCTGAACTGATAAGGAAAATCGAGAAAAGCGGCGCGAAGGTTTTCTGCGATACCTGCATGGTGGTTTCGCCTGCCAGCGAGAGGTTTAGCTGCATGATGGTGAACTCAGGCAAGGCGCACAAGTATGTGCCGAACCTCTGCGGGGTGAGGAGCATTATGGCGACCACGGAGGAGTGTGTGGAGGCGGCGGTGAGGGGATAAGATTATATAAGCGTCTATTAATATTGTTTAACGAATTAAATGTGCGATATGGAACAGACTATATCCTCCGATACCATTATTTGCCATTGCGCGCATTAATAAAAAGGAAAAAACTCATGAACTACAAAGTCAGCATCGTCATCGAAAAAGACGAATATGGATACTACGCTTACTCTCCAGAACTCGAAGGCTGCCAAACGCAGGGGGATTCTTTAGACGAAGTATTAGCCAACATAAAAGAAGCAATTGAACTCTATCTTGAAACACTACCTGAAAATGAAAGACCGGCGTACTTAAGCAGGGAGATTCTGACAACTTCATTAGAGGTAGAAGTTGGCGCCTAAATTACCAAAATTAAAGCCTCAGGAAGCGGAAAAGATGTTGTTAAAGGCTGGCTTTGAAATGATCAGAAGCAAGGGCAGCCACAGGATATACATGAAAGGGGATAGAAGAGTGATTGTCCCTTTTCATTCTGGAAAGACATTACACCCAAAGGTTGTCAAACAGGTTCTCAAAGCCATCGAGGCTGCTGAAGCTTCTTTCTGAATCCCAATCACAACCTCCTCGCATGCGGATTCGGCACGGGTGCAGCTTCCAAGAGCGCCTTCGTATAAGGATGCTGCGGCGAGGTAAACACCTCCTCTACGCTACCTTCTTCCACAATCCTTCCAGCCTTCATCACAGCAACCCTGTCGCACAGGTACCTTATCACTCCCATGTTGTGGGCGATAAAAAGCAAGGACAGCCTGTATTCGCTCTTTAGCTCAGAAAGCAGGTTCAGTATTTGCGCCTGCACCGAGATGTCAAGCGCGCTCACAGGCTCATCGGCTATTATCAAACCCGGGCGCAGTGCGAGCGCCCTTGCTATGCCAATCCTCTGCTTCTGTCCCCCGCTGAATTCATGGGGATAGCGCGAAGCGTCGCCTGCCTCAAGCCCGACTTCCTTGAGAAGTTCCCCGACTCTACTCATTCTTTCCTCCTCGTCCTCCATGCCGTGGATAAGCAGCGCCTCAGCAACGGAATCTCCCACTGTCATCCTGGGGTCAAGCGATGCCGAAGGATCCTGGAATATCATCTGAACCTGCCGTCGGTAGCTCTTCAGTTCATCGCCTTTCAATGAAAATATGTTCCTTCCCTTGAACAGCACCTCGCCCTGCGTAGGCTCTTCAAGCCTGATTATCACCTTGCCAAGTGTTGTCTTGCCGCTGCCTGACTCCCCCACAAGCCCAAGGGTTTCCCCTTCATTGATTTCAAGGGATACGCCATCCACTGCTTTTAGCTCGCCCGCTCGCCTGGAAAAAACGCCCAAGCTTATTGGATAGTATTTTCTGATATTCCAGATCTCAAGAAGCTTCAAACCCCGACCTCCTTCGATGCTTTTACTATCTCCTGCGAATCATGGAAAAGGCATGCGCTCAGGTGCCCCTCATCAACTGTTGCCTCCTGCAGAATCACCTTTGCGCAAATCTCCTTCGCAAACCTGCATCGTGTGTGGAAAACGCAGCCTCTGAGGTCTATAAGGCTTGGAATCTGCCCGGGTATGGGCATGAGTTTTTTCTTTTTAGTAAAATTAGGCAAAGAATTCAGCAAGCCGATGGTATAAGGATGCCTTGGATTTTCGAATATCTGCGTAACCTCCGCCTTTTCCATGACCCTGCCTGCGTACATCACCACAACCCTGTCAGCGATCTCAGCCACTATTCCAAGGTCGTGCGTTATGAATATCATGGACATCCCCCTTTCTTTCTTCAAGTCCATGAGAACCTCAAGGAAAAGGGCTTGCGTGGTGACATCAAGGGCAGATGTCGGCTCGTCTGCTATCAGTATCTCAGGGTCGCAGGCAAGAGCCATGGCGATCATCGCCCTCTGGTTCATACCCCCGCTTAGCTCATGAGGATAGCTAAAAAATCGCTCTTTCGGAATGCCCACACGTTCAAGAAGCGAAGTCGCCTTCTCCTTTGTTTCCTTATCCGATAATTTAAGGTGGATTTTCATCGGCTCCATGATCTGCACGCCGATGGTGAAAACAGGATTGAGGGATTCCTTCGGATCCTGGAATATCATGGCAATCCTCTTTCCTCTGATGTTCCTCAACTGCCGTGGCGTGTACTGCCTCAGGTCTTTGCCATCAAAAATAACCTCACCTCCCATTATCCTTCCTGGAAGGTCAATAAGACCGAGTATGGATAACGCAGAAACAGTCTTCCCGGAGCCGCTCTCCCCGACAAGACAGAGCACCTCACCTTTTTGGAGGTCAAAGCTGACATCATCCACAGCCTTTACAATTCCCCTGCGTGTGAAAAAATAAGTCTTTAATTGCTTCACCTCAAGTATGTTCATAGCTCGCTCATAGGGTCGAATGCATCCCGCAAGCCATCGCCGAGGAAGTTAAATGATAACACTGTCAGGAAAAGCATTATCCCGGGCTCTACTGCCACCCACCATGTTGTTTCAAGGTTGTCCTGCCCTGCGTTGAGTATCCTGCCCCAGCTCGCCACAGTTGGGTCTCCCAGACCTATGAAACTGAGGGCAGCTTCTGCCAGGATTACGCCGGGTATCGAGAGCGTGGCAATCACTATCAGTGTGCCCATCACATTTGGAATGAGATGGCGGAATATTATCCTTGCATCGCTGGCACCGAGCGCCCTGCTTGCGAGCACGAACTCGCGCGTTCTGAGGGAAAGGGCTTCGCTTCGCACTATTCTTGCTGCTCCTGTCCAGCCCGTCATGCCGATTATCAGGATTATAAGCGTGAGGTCAGCGCCGAATATGAACACGATGAAAACAAGAAGAAGGAAGAACGGGAACGTCATCATGATATCCGTGAATCTCATGAGTATGTTGTCAACCATGCCTCCGAAGTAAGCCGATGAAACCCCGATAATTACGCCTATAATGAGGGCGATGAACGTGGCAACAAGACCGACCTGGAGCGAAACCCGTGCACCCGATACGAGCATCGCCAGTATGTCCCTGCCTTTATCGTCCATACCAAGAGGATGCTTCCACGTACCACTAATTTCAGCATTCCTCAGACTTCCCGTCTGGCTGTCATAGACCGACTGGCTTGTGGTGAAACCAACAGGCGGCAGGTTCTTCTCCTCAAAGTTTACATGGTTCGGGTCCTGCGTGAAGAAAGGCCCTGCAATAGCAAGTATTACAAGGAATACAATGAAGAACAATCCGAGCATAGCGAGCCTGTTTTTCCTCGTCCTTTCCCAGTAGTAAGACGTAAGCCTTCGGTTTTTGTAGAGAGGATAGACCACGTATAAGAGCATAAAAACCGAAAAGAAGGCATAGAAATAACCAAGAGGCGAGAGGAGTTTTCCGCTCATCGCAAAAAAGTCGATTGCTATGGTGGCTATTATAACCGCAATAATTGTGACGAAAATGAGTTTTCTTGAAAGTTTAAACATATCTCACCCTCGGGTCAAGATAGGTGTAGGCGATATCAGCAAGAAGGTTGAAGATGAGCGTCACCACTGCACCTATCAGCGTTACAGCCACGACCACAGCATAGTCATCGGCAAATATGGCGTTGAAGGATATCCTCCCAAGCCCCGGAATCCCGAAGATTATCTCGGTCAGATATGCGCCCCCGAAGACCACGCCGCTCATGTCCAGCATTATTATTGTAATTACTGGAAGCATCGCATTCCTGAACACATGCTTCAGGATAACAGTCCTCTCTGGCAGCCCTTTTGCCCTGGCTGTTCTCACGAAGTCCTTGCGCAGGTTATCAAGCGCTGCCGAACGCACATACCTGCTGTAGCCCGCGAGCATGCCTGAGCCGAGGGTTATCACTGGCAGTGTCATGGCTTTCAGGTTTTCGAGGCTGAAAAGTGGAAGCGAGGTGTCATAGTATGTCTTGAACAAGCCGAGTTTTACGGAGAATATCAGAATTAGCATTATACCGAGCCAGAAGTTGGGGATGGAGATGCCCATGAAGGAAAAAACCGTAACTGCATAATCTGCTTTTGTGCGCTGTTTGACAGCCGAATAAATGCCAATGCTTACGCCTATCAGAACAGCAAAAACAGTGCTTAAAAAAATAAGCTCGAATGAATAAATCCAGTGTTTCGATAGTAGTTCACTAACAGGCAGGGAGGTGCTCAATGACCAGCCGAGGTTGCCGTGGAGAAGGTTTGAGATGTAATCCGCATACTGGAGGTAGAGGGGCTTGTCAAGCCCGTATCTTGCATCTATGGCTGCCTGCACCTGCGCAATATCCCTCGCCCTTCCTGAGGCTGCGATATTGGCAAGGTAATTATCCGCGGGCGAGCCGGGCGCAAGGCGAAGGAGTATGAAGGTTATTGTGAGAATGCCCCATGCGATTATCAGGGAATAGAAAAGCCTCCTTGCGATGTATTCGCCCATGGAGGCTTTTTTTCCCGGCATCACTCCTCAAAATACCAGAGGTAGGAGTTGTAGCCCATGCTGATGCCCGGCTCTATGCCGTTCACCTTCGATGAAACACCGATATTGCTCTGGGGGAATGCAAGGAAGTCTGCTGGTAAGTCCTCAGACAACAGTGTTGAAAGCTCAGCGAATATCCCTTTTCTTGCACTGGTATCCAGAGCTTCCTTTGACTGGGCTCTCTTGAAGAGTTCATCGACATCGGGATTTGAATAGCCGAACATATTGAGCCCTCCGTCCGATGCAAAAACTACGGAGGAGCCTGATGGTGCATTCAGGTCTGTGCTGAAGCCTATTACGCACATATCCCATGGCTTCTCGCTCACCGCGTCGGCACCGTTATTGAATCCTGCGGCTTTGTCCCCAGGCGCCTTGTTTTTCATATACTGGTCAAGCATCGTCGTCCAGGGGAGTAGCTTGATATCGACATCAACACCTATATCGGCAAGCTCCTGCTTCACAAGGAAGGCAATGTTTTCCCTTACCTTGTTGCCCGAGTTTGTGATTATAGAGAGTTTAACAGGGTTCCCATTGCTGTCAAGGAGCACATTATCTTTTTGCTTATAACCGGCAGACTCAAGTTTATTCTTCGCATCTTCCTTGTTATACAATACCCCGACTCCGAATTGCTCCAGTCCCGTCTCTACAAACCAGGGCGATGGGCTTGGAATGAAACTGAACGCAGGGTCGGCAAAGCCAATGTATATGGACTGGATTAATGCACTCTTGCCGATGCTCTCTGCGAAAGCCTGCCGCACTTCTTTTTTCTTAAAACCCTCCCAGCCGTTCTTCCTGAAATTCCAGAAAAGAGCCACATATTCATTGGTGGGATTTGTATAAACATTGATTCCCTTCATTGCCTGGAACTTACCCACCTGTTCAGGGTCGAGGGTTGTGGAAGTGATATCCCCTGCTTCAAGCGCAGCCTGCCTTGCCGCAGGTGTCCCGAATATCTTTTCAACGTATTGTTCGAAGAACGGCGCACCGTTCTCCTTGCCGAGATAATAATCGGGATTTCGTTCTACCACGAACTTGTCGTTCCTCACCCATTCCACGAACCTGTACGGACCGAGGTTGCCCGTGTATCTTAGGTTATTCAGGTCATCAGCCTGCGTGAAAGCGTCGGGATTCCCTTCATATTTCTGCGCTATATGCTTCGGGTATGCCCAGAAGTCCGTGGTTCTGTAAAAGAATTCAGGATAAACAGTCTGCCTCCTGAACTGGTAGGTCTGCTTATCCAGAGCCACGACATCAACATACTGTTTCTTGCCATTGACGTTTTCCTGGTACTCGTCCTTGTAGTTGAAGGGAAGCCAGTCTGAAAAAAGCAGGTTCTTGAATGTATAGACGAAGTCCTCGCTTGTAAGCGGTTTCCCGTCGCCCCAGAAAAGGTCATCCCTTAAAACAAGTGTATAGGCAAGCCCGTCCTCGGATACCTTTACAGGTTCTGCAAGCCACCTGAGCTGGACTTGAAGGTTATTGTCATAAGTTATCAAGCCGTCCATGGTGAGGCTGACATAACTAAGTGAGGCACTGTCGGCAGCGAGTGCCCAGTTGAGGGTCTCGGCATCGCCGGCAGAGGCGCCATCGATATATGTCCCCTTGACAGGGTGCAGTCCAGAAGGCAGGGTAATATTCTGTGGTGCTTGTTTCGGCTTTTCAAGACACCCGCTTAAACCGACACCCAGCCCCACAAACAATCCTGCCCTGCCGCAGAGCTTTATGAATTCCCTCCTGTTGAGATGCATGCATTAGTAGGGGAAACGGGGATTAATAAAATTATCGCACAGGCTTTAAATTCATCAATGCGGCAGGACAGAGATATGTGATAGAACAGCCACGGATTAACACCGATGTTGCGAAAGTAATTCGGAATTGTAGAGCGCCGAGGAAGGGATTCGAACCCTTGCTTACCGGAAGGTAAAACAGGTCTCGAGCCTGCCGCGTTAGTCCGCTCTGCCACCTCGGCATATGTCTTTAATAG
>DAHXMQ010000350.1 GCA_027371625.1 Candidatus Methanoperedentaceae archaeon
TTGAGCAGCGGATAGCGGAATACAAAGGCACGGAGGATGCCACTGTTTTCAGCACCGGATACATGGCAAATATGGGGACAATTTCTGCGCTTTTTGGAAAAAACGACCTTATCCTGAGCGATGAGCTAAACCACGCAAGCATAATCGATGGGTGCAGGTTGAGCCATGCTGACGTGGTAGTCTATCCCCACAGGAATACGGAGTTCATTAAAAAAACACTTCGCAATTCGGAACACAAAAAAAAACTGATAGTCACGGATGGCGTCTTCAGCATGGATGGCGATGTAGCTCCCCTTCCTGAAATAGTCGAACTTGCAGAGAAATACGATGCAATTGTGATGGTGGACGATGCCCATGCCACAGGCGTTCTTGGAAAACACAGAAGAGGAACGCCCGATTATTTTAACGTGGATGTGGATATAAACATGGGGACATTGAGCAAGGCGCTTGCAAGCATCGGCGGCTATGTGGCAGGGAGCGGTGAATTGATCGATTATCTTCGGAACAAGGCAAAGGCGTTCATATATTCAACCGCACTTCCCCCGCCTGCTGTTGCTGCTGCAAAGGCTGCCATAGATGTCATCGAAAACGAGGACCCAGCCGAAAAACTCTGGCAGAATGTCGCAATCTATAAAAAAGGGCTTGTTGAGATTGGAATCAATACCACAAGCGAGACACAGATAATTCCTCTCATGACAGGAAGTGCTGAGAAGACCATGGAGGCAGCCGGCGAACTCCTGAAACATGGCGTATTCGCGCAGGGGATTCGACCACCGACAGTGCCTGAAGGCAGGGGGAGAATCAGGACTTCTTTAATGGCTTCTCACAGTGAACAGGATATAACTGAGGCGCTTCTTGCCATTTCCATGATAAAGGAAATGTTTTCATGACAGGGATATTCATCACGGGAACCGATACAGGCGTCGGGAAAACAGCAGTTGCCGCAGGTCTTGCTGGCGCTTTAAAGAAAATGGGTTACAGCGTGGGGGTGATGAAAACGGTACAGAGCGGCGCCATGGAAAAAAACGGAAAGCTATTTTCGCAGGATGCTGAGTTCATGATGCAAGCTCTGGGTACGCGCGATGAACTGGAACTAGTCTGCCCCGTGCTTCTAAGGGAGGCTCTGGCGCCGAGCGTTGCGGCAGAAATTGAGGGAAAAGAGGTTGACCTCGAAATTATCAAGAATGCATATCTTGAGCTTGAGA
>DAHXMQ010000357.1 GCA_027371625.1 Candidatus Methanoperedentaceae archaeon
TCGGTTTCAAGGAACTTGTCCTCCTGAACCCATGCGAGCTTGACGCACAGGCGCGCGCGATGTCCATGCACGCATACGATATAATCGGGAACGCAAGGATTGAATTTTCTTTGAAAAATGCCCTGTCGGGTTCGAATCTCATCGTCGGCATGACAGGAATCCCCGGAAAGACTGATAACAAACACATGAGAATGCCAGCCCTGTCTCCAAACAAACTGAAAGAAAAACTTAGGGGCAAAAACGGGATCGTTTCGCTTGTCTTCGGCAGGGAAGACCGCGGGCTTCTGAACGAGGAGCTTGAGTTGTGCGACATTATCGTGAACATCCCCACGAGCCTTGAATACCCGAGCATGAACCTTTCCCATGCCGTCGCCGTGATTTTGTACGAATTGAGCGATGTAAAAGCCGATAATAATTACATGGCTCCCCATTTTGACCTTGAGCTTCTGTACGAACACATCGAAGACGTGCTCTTCGATATCGAGTATAAGGAGCATAAGGAGGACAAGACAAAACTGATGCTGCGCAGGATATTTGGGCGGGCTGAATTAACAGGGCGCGAGGTGCAGACGCTGCGCGGGGTGCTTCGCCGCATACAGTGGAAATTGAACAAATTAAAAAAAGGTATTTAAGTTTTTAAACTATTGAAAGCACATGGATAATCCGATGCTAAGTTGCTTTCTATCAAAGCCCAAGATTGCCGAAAGCCAGCCCATCCAGCCTGCGGAGCTAAAAGGCGACCTGAAAGTGGCTGAGTTTATCCCTTTTTTCATCGTAGCTTCCATCGAAGTCGGGAACACCACAACCAAGTGCATTCTTACCGCCACGAACATGAAGGACGGGCGCACACGGCTTTTGAACAAGACAGTGAAGATGACCCGAGACGTAAGGAAACCAAAACCGAATGAGCGGATTTTCGGTACCACCCTGAGTGGCGTATCGCTGACAAGGGAATCGATTGCCGAGCTTGTCAGGGACACCCTGCTCGAATCGCATGAGGCTGTGCATCTTGATATCACGACAGACCTTGATTTCGCGGTGAGGTCAACAGGCGTTGTTGCAGGATTCTCATCCCCGCATGAAGTCGGGGAGTTCATAAAAGCACTTGCAGACGGCTGCCTCCTTGCAGGCATACCTCCAAAAAAAATGGTGCCTGCGATGTCCATCGAGAACGTTCCCGTCAAATTCAGAGACCACACGCTTATCGATAAGGTGGTATTCACAGGCGCTGTCGGCGGTGTGCTGCCGCCTGTTGGCTCTACAGGCGTTGAGATAGTCGCCAACGAGATGGAGGGTGAGCTTTCAACGGCAGGCATCAAGGAGGGTGCAAAATGGGCAGGCGTGGACTTCAGGAACCCTGTTTTTTCTATGGATTTCGGAACCACGCTGAAAGGACGCATCACCAACGATGACATACCGTATGCAAAGACGATAGCCAACCTCTGCGGCTATGCTGGCGCGATTCCAGACTCTGTGATAAAAGGCAGCGGGCTTGTGGATAAAAGGTACGGCGCTGCGCTTGATCTATTCCACCACAACAAGGAGCGCATGGTATGGCTCTCAAAAGCCGGCGCAATTAAAAAATACGCACAGGATATTCATGCGCTTGTGGCCATCGAGATCGTACCTGAGGACAGGAACAGGTACGGTAGTGTTCCTGTAGATCCTGGGGCAGCCAAGGAAATAGGGGTTGTGCTCATCGGGTGTGATGTCGGTGAGAACGGAAGTGCACTTGCGAAGCTGACCGATATAGGCGCTGAGATATATTCAAAACACGGGCTAAAGACGATGTTCGCGACTCTTGACCTTGTTTCTGCCATGATGGTTGAGCGGCTTGTGAAACTTGCTCTCGATAATAAGCTCATTTCTGAGAAAACGTCCATAGGTTTGACAGGAAGGGCAGCCATCACAGGCTGCAAACCGCATTTAATCTTGAAAGCCATTGAAAAACTCAGGATTTACGAAAAGCCAGAGGTGCGAGTAGTGTTCGTTGACGATGGACTGGCGAGAGGCGCTGCTGTGATGGCGCGGTGCATGAACTCCCTTGGCGTTCCCGGCAACCCAATCGGCGGCATAAGGGGCGGAGGATGCGTGCTGAGCAGGCGCATCGAATATTACAAAAAATCAAAGGAGTTAAAATGAAAGCGCTTCTGCTGATGGGATGCCCGGAACTGCCCGTGCAGACTGCGGTGGCGCTGTATATTGCGAATAAGCTGAACCACGAGGGGTTTGACGTAACCGCGGCGGGCAACAATGCCGCCATCAGCCTGCTCCTGAACTCCGACCCCGAAAGGCATTATATCAAGAAGGTGATGGAGCTTGACAGGTGCATCGGCGCCCTCGCTGAAAAGAAAATGGATTTCGCCCTTTGCTTCGTGTTCATCCACAGCGATACCGGAATATCGTATCTCGCCACGGTGAAATCGCTATCAAAAACAAAGACGGTGGCGGTAATTTTCGGAAAAGACATAGAGCCTCTCATCGAGGCAAGCGGGGATTCTGTTATAATAGCTGCAAAGGCTGTGCATAACCCGACGCCGCTGAGAGCAAAAATAGACGGGGTGAAGTCGTGGGCTGCATTGACGAGATGAATTATGAGATACTTTTGCCGAGCAGTTCTTTTACGGAGTGCGCCGATTTTATAAAGAGGAATTTCAAGGAGATTTATTATGTGGAGCCGGGTTTTAAGATTTTTGATAATTATCTGATTGGTGTGCCGCCGATTCCGATTGCGGTGGAGGGGGAGGATGTTATTCTGCCTTATGTCAAGCCGTGCCACGGGAGTTTTGTGCTCAGGATACCGGGGAAGGAGGAAGTGGGGAGGTTGAGGAAGGGTGGAGTAAGTTAGCTTATACAATAAAACTTCAACCCGAATATTTAATATGCCACCGAAAGCCATTTGATAGCCATGAATGAAAGAAATTGGCAGGAGTTATTTGACATATCAAAGAATTTAGATGCCATAGTGATAATAGACTTCGTTCCCAACGACAAATTAAAAGAATTTGATCAAAATTTTAAAAAATTTTTAGGTTATGAAATTTCGGTTGGTAATATTCCATTAGCACCTTGGATTCCAATCGAATATTCAGCTGGAAGTTTTCATGTAGGGAAGGACAAAGGAATCCCTGAAGGCATATCCGGTATACAATTAAAATTGATTAAACATATTGGAGGAGTCGCTGAAGAGATTCTCTGTATTTGTAAGATTGATAAAGAAGCCTTTGAAAAATTGTTTGATAAAGTGTACGAGGAAGACCTACGAAGAAAAATCTACGGTCTGACATTAGCTCAAATAAAAGGAAATGTTGATTATTCTGACGCGAATATAAAAATAAATAAAGTTCTCGAAAGGATTGATTTAACAGAAAAATATAATTTCAACAAAGAGTTTGTTTTTGATTTCAAAGAATTAACTACTCTTTTGAAGAATACTGAAATAAAGCTAGTGCTTCGTATCTGAAATAAGGTAAATTAATATATTTGCAGGTACATATACTTCTTCATGAGACTTGCAAAGCCGATATCCTTAACAAAAGAAGAGCATGAGAAGCTAAATCAGATGGTTAGAAGTCACAATACTCC
>DAHXMQ010000393.1 GCA_027371625.1 Candidatus Methanoperedentaceae archaeon
TTGAGATTAAATCCGAAGGCGAGACTGCTTTGTATGCGGATGACCCGATACACCCAAGCACCAAAAGAACAGCCAAAACAAGGATTATAGATTTGTAATTCATGATGCCCTCGCTTTTCTATTTTTCAAAAAATCTTCCGAGAAACTTCCTGAATTCCTCATCTTTGAAAGCCAGTATCTCCTCATTTTCCATGACATTAAAACATTTTTTGATGCTTATGGCAAGATGCTTTCCAAGGCTGCAATTCATGATTTGCGACTCTATTAAATTCTTCGCTTCAGCATATTTCCTTGGTATTTCAACCATATACTTCCCGTCGCGTATAAATACATTGGAGAATTTTTCTGAATCCTTATATTTGTCTTTGAATGCAAGGGCATGTTCTTTTGACCATACAAAAGGACCCCCGTGTTTTTTTACCAGCGGAAGCCTTGAAGTTTCAAGTTCGAACAGCACAATCGCCTTCTCATCAGAAGCCCAGACGCTGCTATTATAAACGCAAAAATCGTTTCTTTCGAACATCTCATTGACTGAGGATTCAAGCTTGTGAAGCTGCGGAAATAGTACATCCTCGACCACATCAGGCGTCTCAAGTTCAACGGCTATCAGTGATGTCCTTCTTGCAGCAAGGAGGTTCCAGAATTCCTCATCTGAAAGCGGCTCAGGAACATTAGCAGAGAAATAAGTCTCATCAGGAGCTTCAAGGAACGCACAGGCTCTGTCTATAAAAGTGCACATGTTATCAAGCGAAAGCGCCGCTGCTACATTCCGCGCCGGGTCTGTGGGGTCAACCACAACCATGGGTTCTTTGTGTGGAGCACTGCCGTGCTTTTCTATGTCGATGGTGATTCCAGGCTTCCAGTCGCACGATGCTTCAAGCACCTTCATGAACGAGCCGTACTGGACTACAAGCAGTTCCACAAGATAGCCAGAAAAGCCATGCGTCTTAAGCTCGGAGCCATAGACGCCAGTGCCTTTCATGAACTGCTTTAGAAGCAGCACTTCATCCTCAAGCCCTTTTATCATGGAGGCAACGTAGATATTGTGGAAAGGCGTCCTGTCAACTGCGGATTTTATTTCAGAGGCGCGCTCTACGCTGAATGCGGGTACGAGGTCAACCTCAAAGCCGTCGAAGATTGCATGGATGTAGGGATGCTCGGCATAGCGCTCTTCAAAGCCCTGTGCATCCTGCGCCACTTTTCGTGCGATATAAAGCCCTTTTTCTTCAAGCTCTTTGCGTTCAACGTCAGGAGGAAACATGATGAAGATATCGAGGTCGTGCTCGCCAGATATCCAGGTTCCGCGTGCTGAGGAGCCAACGAGCTGTGCATTTGCACTGATGCCTTCCTCTTCTGCAATGGTGTTGATTTTCAGGATTATGCTTTCCGAAAGTGCAGCAAGCCTCGCTTTTTCTGCTTCTGTTGGCTTGATACGTGAAAGGACAGAGGCACGGATTTCATTGATGTCGGTCATTGTAATTTTATTTCCCTCAACGTCTCATAAATCGGACCCTTGGGCGTGAGCGTGCTTTTCTTGAGAGTTATGGACTCCACATTCATAGCGCCAAGGTCGAAATCCTCAAGCTTCTTTATTTTTCCAAGCAGTGTCGCCTTCTCCCTTAGCTGCTTTACCCGCGCAAGCGTGGCATGAGGAGAAAACTTATTGTCCTTTTCAAAATTGAACGACGAAAGTACACGTTCAACCTCGCTGTGCAGCGCCTCGAAATTCCCCTCGGCACCGAGCCATATAACCCTGATATAGGCAGGTTTAGGGAATACGCCAACTCCTTTAATCCTTGCCTCAAATGGCTTGCAGCTTATCTGCGAAAGGGCAGAAGCAATAGGTTCGACGTTATCCTCTGAAATATCCCCAAGGAATTTCAGGGTTATATGCACCTGAGCCGGTTCTACGAGTTTGATGCCAGGCGTATTTAGCACCGATTCTATTTTCTCTATCTCCGGTATGAACCGCTCTGGCAATTCCACGGCTATAAATGTGCGCAACATAGGCGTATATTCGATTTACGAGCTTAAAAAGGCATTCGATAACTTGATAACGAATAAAGGTATAAAAGGCAATAATGAAAAGAGACCTGATGGATATCCTGTGCTGCCCGATGTGCAAAGGCGACCTCGTGCTTGAGGTTACGGAAGAGAACGAGAAGGAAATCATAAAAGGAACACTTTATTGCGGGAAATGCAAGGAGTATTATCCGATAGATGACGGCATACCCAACATGCTCCCGCCTGAGCTTCGGGAATAGTCCCCGTATTTAAATACGGGGTTTAAATATGATTCCTGACTACGAAGACCTTGCAGAATACATTCTTAAAAATTACCGAGCCAAGGTGGTGGAGGTGGGTGCGGGTAGCCTGCCGCAGGTTGCTCTCTTATTGAAGGATAAGCTGGATGTGGTTGTTACAGATGTCAGTGAACAGAAATACGGCGATTTGATGAACCCGTCTAAAATAGATGAATATTCTT
>DAHXMQ010000406.1 GCA_027371625.1 Candidatus Methanoperedentaceae archaeon
CCTTGGTTTTTCCATCGTTAAGTTTTAGAGAAAGAAAATTCTTTTCATTAGTCACTCTTATGGTCTTACCGTCTTCGATTTTCTCAATTTTAGCTGTTTTTACCCAGTTAATATCGAAATTCTGTGTTAAAAATTCTATGAGTCTTCCATTATCGTTTCCTGGAATTTTGTCCCAGCTAAATAAATTTCCATTTTCATATGCATCTAAAGTCGGCATCAACTCACCATATATTTATATTTAAATAGATAATGCTTTAATCGAGAATAAACTTTACTCTTGTTTCCTTAATATTAATTAATCCCTCGTCCCTCTCGCTATTATCTCCACATAATCAGTAAAAATATACTTCTTATACCTCTGCTTCCCCGTTATCTCTCTCAAAATCCCTATTGTAACAAATCTCCTCACCAGTTCATTCGCCGTCACCGTTGAAACCTTCAATTTTTCAACCACATCTTTAGTGCTTATCACCGTCGTCTCAAAAAGCAAATCAATCAGTTTCACAGCATAAACGCTCGATATCGAATTCTCATAAAGTTTTGTTATCAGCTCATCTTTTAATTTAATTATCTCCCGCGCGGTATTCGCTGCCTCCTGCGAGGTCTCACTCACACCCTCGAGGAAAAACTTTATCCAATCTTCCCATGCTCCTTCTCTGCGTACTTTCATCAATAAGTCATAATATTCAGCCCTGTTCTTTTTCAGATAAAAACTCAGATACAAGAGGGGTCTGGATAATATCCCTTTCCAATAAAGATAAAATGTTATAAGAAGTCTTCCCACCCTTCCATTTCCATCCAGAAACGGGTGGATTGTTTCAAATTGGGCATGGACTAAACCAATCTTGACCAGTGGAGGGATGTCATCTTTCCTATGAAAGAATTTCTCAAGCTCCTCCATTGCAGGTATGACCATATCCGGTGGCGGCGGGACAAATATTGCCTCATTCAAAGATGCACCAGGCGCCCCTATATAGTTTTGGAATTCCCTGAATTCCCCAGGATTCCTGTTTGCACCTCTTGTTCCCTCTAACAGGTTTTTGTGGATTTCCCTGATAAGTCTTAAAGACATGGGTAGTTCATTAAGCCTGCTCATCCCGTAATTTAACGCTTTTATGTAATTGATTACGTCTTTTATCTCATTGACATCTTCTTTCGGCGTTAAATCAGCCTCAAATTCCAGAACCCCCTCAAGGGAAGCCTGAGTCCCTTCTATCTGAGAGCTCAGAAGCGCTTCTTTTTTTACATACATAGCAATAAAAAGATCCGGGTTGGGCAGAACAGTTGTAATTCCATCCAGCCTCGCAAGGTTTCTATCTGCCTTTGACAGCAGGGATTGCAATTCTTCGGTATATTCAATACACGGGTCAGGGGGTAAAGATGAAAAAGATGTCCAGCCATATCACAGGGAAATTTTTGAAGAACTTGTCAAGGAACTTGAAGGTAATCTGATTACAGGTATTATTGGGGCAAGAAGGACGGGGAAAACAACTCTGATGTACCAGCTTATAGAGCATCTCCTGATAAATAAAATCGAACCAAGAAGAATTTTAATGTTTACTTTTGATAGCCCTATAATGGTTGCGGATAAAGAGATAATTCCCAAAATCCTTGATACATTCAGGGAACTCTACCCAACTGAGGAGAAGCTCTATGTCTTTTTTGATGAGATTCAATATGTTCCTGAATGGAGCAGATGGCTTAAGAGTCATTATGATAGAAAAGAGAATTTAAAGTTCGTAATTTCAGGCTCGTCTGGGACGCTTATCTATAAAGATACGTCTGAAAGCCTTGCTGGGAGAATATCTTTTTACAGGACGCATCCTTTTACATTTTACGAGTTCTGTGCTTATAATAAAAAAGAGCTTGCAGAAGTTTTTCAGGGTTTGAGAACGCAGGATTTTGAGATGGAACCGTTGTTAAATAGAGAAACTCAAGCAAGACTTGAGTTTTATAGATCTGAATTCTCATCGTTGTTCAACAGGTATCTACTCTTTGGCGGCATACCCGAGGTATTCAACATGGATTTGAAGGCTGCGCAAAAGTGGATGAAAAGCGATTATCTTGGTCTGGTGTTCTACCGCGATCTCCTCAAGAGCTTCGAAGTAAGAGATGTGAAAAGCCTTGAGGAACTTTTCTTTTTCGCGGCAGGTGTGCATGCGCAGAGGGTTAACTATTCGACGATTGCAAGTACGCTTGAGACACGGATAGAGACGGTTAAGCAATACCTGTACTATCTTGAAGCTGTAAATGTGCTCCAGATCATAAATTTCTATTCAAGAAGCATTAAAAAGCAACTGAGGGCGGAAAAAAAGATATACATTGCAGATTCAGGGTTGAGAAATGCGGTTCTCGGCAACAGGGAAGAGGCGCTGGGCAGCGAAGATGAAGTCTCTATAATGGTTGAGGGCGCGGTTGCGGCGCATCTGATTAACAGGTTTTCAACAGAGTTTTCAAAATACGTGTATTACTGGCGCTCGGTGTATGAGGTGGATTTTGTGGTTGATTTTGAGAATACGATTCTTCCGATCGAAGTGAAATACCGCAATAAGATGGATGCGAGGGATTTGAAAGGGCTTCTGGGTTTTATGGAGAAGTTCGGGGTCAGGAGGGGGATTGTGGTGAGTAAGGATATGTTGAGGAAGGAGGAGATTGATGGAAAGGAGATTGATTATATTCCGGCGCGGGTGTTTTTGTGCCTGTTTTAAGTTCGGTATTGGCTGGTGAGGATTAGGGACGGGAGCGTGGTGGTGAGGAGGGTGGGAGATTAATTGGGTTATAATTGAGCTGTAGTCAGGACTGTGAAATAAGGAAAGATAACTTAATTTATAATGAAGTATCTGATTG
>DAHXMQ010000417.1 GCA_027371625.1 Candidatus Methanoperedentaceae archaeon
CATGTGGTCTCTTAAATTTTCACTTTTTAATCCTTTTAATCGCTTATATTCGTTAGGAGTTAGCCCAAAAGTCGCTTTCGAGATTTCAGCGGTTAGAATGGAATATTCTTGTTTGGAGGTTACACCTCTTTTGTCCCATTCGTCGGTCAATTCATCCCTTACTGCTACTCCTCGTACTCTTTTCTCAATCCACTCATCAGAATAACCTTTCAATTTGTATATCTCTTTCATCCTTTTTTGCGCCAGTTCTGGGTCTTCTATTTCCTTTACTCTTTCATAGCCGACTTTGGCAAGCCATCTTTTGAATGGTTCAGCTTTTCTTGAGGGGATGGACTGGATTATCCTGAACATGGATTCGGTATTAGCGCAGTCTGTAAGCCTCATTTTACCATCGTCTGCCTGCAAAGTCAACTGTACGATTTTATCGTACGGTTCAAAACCTTCCTCTTGAAGCTTTGATTTTAGATCAGACCAATATCTTCTGGGTATAGAACTATCCGTTAAAGCTCCCACGACATCAACCACCGAAAAGTACCATTGGCTATCGTGCCACATTCTTCTTATTTTAGTTCCCTCAAAAACAACGAGTGCATCTTTCGAATCCATTTTCTTGTATGGTTAAGAGGTCATCCTGGGTTAAAAAGGTTAGGAGAGTGCGGAGTGAAAGTATGGCGATTAATTCAAAACCTCTTTTATCCTCTTAAGCACAAGAATCGCATCTTTCCGCTTTACATCAACCTCATTTTCCTTAAAAAAATCAAACAATTTTCCCTTCTCCGAATCCGCAATAATCCCTTTCTTCACACATTCGTTGATAATATTCCTGTAATTCCTCTCAGGATAGAATATTTTCCTCGTAATATCCACGACAGCGAAAGCCTGTTCGTCTGTCAAAATTCCCATTTCCTGAGCTCTCTTAACGGTCATCCTGACATTAACAAGAGGAATTGACAGAGGCTCCAGTGTTCCATCATCGAAGGTCACTGCAACCTCGTCATCAGATTCCAGAATTCCATTCCTGTACATCTCATATATTTCTCCCACGCCTATCATTCCATAAGGCTCAAGCTCGGAAGCCCGAAGCGCACCCATGCTTCCTCCCCCGACAACTGTTATTCCCATTTTCAGCGCCTCGATTATCTCGCGATGAGCAACCGCTGCGCTGTCAAAAAATACTCCGTCTATTATCCCGATTATGTCTGGTGAGGACTTGATAAGTTTTTTTATGTCATTCCGCTTCACAGGCGGCAGGTACTCGGCATCCAGTATCGTTCTCGCCTCGCTGTGGCTTATGCTTGTACCTGTATAGACCACAGGCTTCATCGCGTCACTCTCTTCTTCTTTAAACGCTCCCCTTTCCTCTCGCGGTCAAGCGTATAGAGTTCGAACATGGGAATTATCGCCCTGACAACAGGAACTTCAATGCCCCTAGAAAGATCGACAATTATTGCGCCTTCAGCAATCCCATCAAGGCGTTCAAGCACTGTTTTTATATTGGCAGCAGGCGTTTCATTCGAGGAATCTTCGAGTTCATCCATTCTCACTTTCTCGGATTCTTGGTACTTTGATGAACCCAAAGATATCTGTTCTTTTTTGACGGGTTCATCAAACCAGTAGCCGTTCAATTTTCTCATGTGCTCATAGCCGAATGTCCGCACCACCCGCTCCCTGTCCGTATCCTCGCGGGCGCCGTGTATCTGGACAACGCGGCTCTGCGCGGCTTCAGTAAGCGCCCTCGTCACGGCTATCTCAGGTGAAAGGTGCGCCCCTGCTCCCATCACGAGCAAAGCAGGGTCTTTCAGCACGGTATCGTCAAGCGCAACCACCACTGTCGGGATATCAATATCCGAATCAAGCAGCCAGAGCCTTACCTCGATGCCTGCTTCTTCCATTTTCCTTATCAGCTCGTAATTCAAGCCATCATCTTCTGAAAGAACGATTTCTCTTCCCGGATACCGGGTATATTCAGCAATGCTGAGGGCATCCCTTTCTATCACTTC
>DAHXMQ010000418.1 GCA_027371625.1 Candidatus Methanoperedentaceae archaeon
TGCTAAAAAATCATAATACGTGAGCTTCTCGGAATAACCGCATTTGCAGCGAAGTTCGATTTTATTTTTTAAGAATTTATTATCCCTGTTTTTCTGCGATAATGCGATGATTGTATCTTTCATCGCTGTAAGATTGGCTTCCCTGTACTAAATTCCTTCGGCTTTTAATCTATAGAAAACCGCCTTCCTTACAGCTTCGATGGTGGCATCGATTTCTATTGGCTTGGGGCAGACATTAAGCACATGCTCTGAATCCTTGAGCAGATGCCCTGTGGTCACGCACACAACCTTTTCGTCGGTATCAATAATGCCCAAATCCACGAGCTTTCGCAAGCCTGCAATCGAGGATGCGCTTGCAGGTTCAACCCCTATCCCCTCAAGGCTTGCAAGTTCATGCTGTGCCCTGATTATCTCATCGTCTGAGACAGTCTCAGCAGTGCCGCCTGATTCCCTTATTGCAGCCAAGGCTTTTGCTGCATTTACAGGATTGCCGATACGGATTGCGGTAGCTACAGTCTCTGGTCTCGCTTCAGGGGTTATCATAGATTCATTATTCTTGATGGCAGCAACTACGGGACATGCCCCCTCTGCCTGTATTCCAGTCATTTTCGGAACGTTATTAATGAATCCGAGATCCTTTAGCTCCCTGAAACCCTTGTAAATAGCCGAAATATTTCCCGCATTTCCCACAGGCAGGATAAGCCTGTCAGGAGCCTGCCACCCGAGCTGGTCTGCAATCTCAAAAGCGATTGTCTTCTGTCCTTCAAGACGATAAGGGTTTACGGAATTTAAGAGATAGAACCCTTCCCTGTCGCAGAGGGCTCGCACCAGTTTCAAAGCATCATCGAAATTTCCACGGATGCTCAAAACCTTTGCCCCATGCATGAGAGCCTGCGCAAGTTTCCCCAGCGCCACCTTTCCTGAGGGAAGGAGAACAACTGCAGGAACGCCCGCCCTCGCCCCGTAAACTGCCAGAGAAGCCGACGTGTTCCCCGTAGATGCGCACGCCACTGTTTTCATGTTAAGTTCAAGGGCTTTTGTTACTCCCACTGTCATTCCCCTGTCCTTGAACGAGCCTGTGGGGTTCATGCCTTCGTGCTTGACATAAACCTCTTTCATGTCAATATCTTTTGCAAGCCTCTCCACGGGGTAAAGCGGTGTCCCGCCTTCCTTCAGGGAGATGGGTTTGCGGCTCACAGGCAGAAGTGCGCGGTATTTCCAGACAGACAGCGATCCCTTCAAGTCCTTTTTTGTAATCTGGATATCCGAATAATCATAAACAACATCAAGGAGACCGCCGCAAGTACAGGTGTAGATAACCTCGGTTTCCGAATACTTCCTGTGGCATTCAATGCACTCAAGGTGGTACATGAGGTACTCAATAGAATTTTAAAGCTTATAGACTCTCTGGTATCATTGTTATAATGTATTATACTTTTATCGTATGAGGAGACATTAAAACTTGAGACAAAAATGGCCACTATTGATATTATTTTTGCAAAACCGCTTGATTGTTATATCGAAATAGTTCACAATGATGAATTGCGCTCGATTCGATTTTTGAAAAATAAAGAAAATTTAAAAGAGAGAAGAACGCAGAAAATCACTTTCGAACTTGAGCGCTATTTTAAAGGTGAAAAAATAGATTTCTCATGCAAGTTCGACATATCACATCTTTCGCCTTTTGCCCAGAAAGTGCTTGAGAAAACGAAAAAAATCGGCTATGGCGAAACAATTACATACTCAGAACTTGCAAGAATCATAGGTACTTCGCCCCGCGCAGCAGGAAGAGCGCTTTCCATCAATCCCCTTCCGGTTGTTATCCCCTGCCACAGGGTTGTTGCAAAGCACGGCATCGGCGGGTACTCGGCAGGCGTGGGTATAAAAATCAGATTGCTTGAGCTTGAATCCATTAAGCTTTAATAGGTAAAAATGAATGTTTGCTCGTGCCCCGATGGGGTAGTCCGGATATCCTTTGAGATTGCGGATCTTAAGACCTGGGTTCAAATCCCAGTCGGGGCGCTTTGCGATTAGTTCAAATCCTTATTAGTTTCACCCTGCTTACTGTGGCTATATGTACTTACAAGGATACGGAGATGATTGGCATGAAGGGTATTGACATTCATAATTACGCTCTAAGAGTAGAGAGTGTTAAAAATCGGAATGAAGATACCCGACCCAGGGTTGGGAGCCTCATTTGATGCGTAGTTGTTGTAATAGTGTAAAATCATAGTGTAACTTATTACACTATAACATTCATAAGAAAAATCAAGCAACGGCATTATCCAAAGCCTTTAAATACTCATCCTTCGTTAAAGCGCAGAATACGCTGCGTATGAAAATACGCGCTTAGAGTCGATCAAAGTCGGATTTGATGAATTGCATGGGCCTATGCGAATCGCATGCCCGTAAAAGCATGTAAGTCAAAATCTATTTGTGAAGGCATAATTGCATTTGCAAACTGCAACTCCAGCGTATTACATATTGTCAAGGAGGAACAGATGTCACACCCCCACAGACCAAGGCGCGGGTCGATTGCATACAGCCCGCGGGTAAGAGCAAGAAGCGAAATCCCCCGTATGAGAGCATGGCCTTTCTCAAAAGAGCCGAAGCTATTAGGATTTGCGGGTTATAAAGCCGGGATGACGCATCTTGTTGTAAGGGACGAAGCGCCGAACAGCTTAACAACCGGGATGGAAATTTCAGTACCAGTAACGATTATGGAAGCACCTGCAATGAAGGTTGCGGCAATAAGGGTTTACAAAAGCACCTCGTACGGCGCAACTGCCATCGCTGAAGCATGGACGACGGAGCTTGATAAGGAACTCAACCGTGCTCTTGTTGTTCCAAAGAAACACGACCTGCCTGCAGCGCTTTCGAAGATCGAGCAGCTCATCAAGGACGGCATGGCTAAGGATCTGAGGGTTGTGATGTACACACTTCCAGAGAAGGTAACGGGCATTCCCAAGAAAAAACCTGAGATCATGGAAAACAATATCGGAGGAACTGATTTAAAAGCCCGTTTTGAGTATGCCAAAACACTTCTTGGCAAAAACGTTCGTATAAGCGATGTATTCAAGAACGGCGATATCATAGATGTCCTTGCCATAACCACAGGAAAGGGATTGCAGGGACCGATAAAGCGCTGGGGGATACAGCTTCAGAAATCGAAACACTCAAGGGCAGGCAGCGTGAGGGAGATAGGTACACTGGGACCCTGGCATCCATCGCACGTAAGCTGGAGGGTACCGCAGCTTGGGCAGACAGGTTACCATCAGAGGACTGAATTCAACAAGCGCGTAATGCAGATCGGCATGGATAGCAAAACAGTGACACCCGAAGGTGGGTTTTTGAATTACGGTGTTATAAGGAATGATTATATTATCGTCAAGGGAAGCGTTCCTGGTCCGGCTAAAAGGCTCGTACGAATGCGACCTGCGATCAGACCAACTAAAACAGCTCAAGCCCCTGAGATAACGTATATAAGCCTTGAGTCAAAACAAGGGTGATTCCATGGACTTAAATATTATCGATTTATCGGGAAATACGGCGAAAAAAATCACAACGAACATATTCGATGAGCCCTACCGTCCTGACCTCATAAAGAAAGCCGTGCTCTCTGCGCAGGCGAACAGGCAGCAGCCCTACGGTGCCCACATGTACGCGGGCTTGAGGACTTCAGCAGAAGGCTGGGGACCCGGACGAGGCGTTTCAAGGGTTGCAAGACTCATGAACAGCAGCAAGGCTGCAAGGATACCGCAGGCAGTCAAGGGAAGGGAAGCCCATCCTCCGAAACCCGAGAAGGACAGGACAGAAAAGGTCAATGACAAGGAGCGGAAAAAAGCCATAAAATCAGCAATAGCTGCGACAGGGAATCTGGAACTGGTCAGGAAAAGAGGGCATCGTTTCTCGGCGCAACTACCGCTTGTTGCAGTGGATGAGCTTTCATCGCTAACAAAAACGAAGGATGTAAAGGCGTTCATGGAGGCTGCCCGCGTATGGGACGATATCGAGAGGGCAAAGGATACCACGATAAGGGCGGGGAAAGGCAAGCTCCGGGGCAGGCGATACAAGAATACGAAAAGCATTCTGATAGTCGCTGCCGAGGATAAGGGGATAGTCAAGGCTGCGCGCAATCTTGCAGGGGTTGATATCGTTACCTTAGACCAGCTCAATGCAGAATTGCTGGCTCCGGGAACTCATGCAGGTCGTTTGACGATTTATACGGAATCTGCAATAGCAAAACTTGCGGAGGCAATGCAATGATCCAGCATCCCTATGTAACAGAAAAAGCCACGCTGATAGCTGAAAAAAATAATACTCTCCAGTTCATTGTTGATTTTAAGGACACTAAGGATAAGGTGAAAAAGGAAATCGAGGCGCTCTACAAGGTGAAGGTTTTGAAGGTCAACACGATGCTGACGTCGAAAGGAAAAAAGAAAGCCACCGTCACATTCGAGGAACCCGATACTGCGACTGAACTTGCCTCGAGGCTTGGAATATTCTAAAGGTGATAAAATGGGACACAGGATTATTTCTCAGAGCAGGGGAAAAGGTTCACCGACATACAAGGCGCCTTCTCATAAATTCAAGGCAAACCTTGAGCACCTGAAAGTGGAGGAGGGAGTAGTCACGGGAAAGGTACTTGAAATCA
>DAHXMQ010000100.1 GCA_027371625.1 Candidatus Methanoperedentaceae archaeon
GGGAATCGAAAAAGAATGTGTGATTGAAGATATTGAGCACCTCAAATTTCAGGGAGAAGCATACGAACCAAGAAACGGTGAAATAAGATACGCATTTTGAGAACAGTTAGGCACTAAATTGCCCCGAAGGGGCTTTCTTGACTGTTTATCTGGAGAAATAAAAGCAAGAAGAATCATTTGAGCCTCTGAAACATAGAAAAATACATCCAAAGCATATAAAGGATGCGACATTATGAGAGGAAAATCAAAACCCCCACAAGTATTAAATCTTATGAAGAATGCTTTTTAAAAGAAAATGTTGCCGCAAATAGAATTAAAAGATAGTGAGTCCCTTGCAGAAGAGTCAAGAAGCGTTTGTCCGGAATGCCTGAAAGTCATAGACTGCCAGATACTTTCTCGTGAAAATAAGGTATATTTAAGAAAATATTGCGAGAATCATGGATTGTTTGAAATTATAGTATATTCAGATATTGACGATTATCTTCGTGCTGCAAAATATAATATGCCCGGGTCGAATCCTTTACATTATCAGGGGCATGTTGCTAAGGGCTGCCCGGAAGATTGCGGGCTGTGCGCTGCGCATCTCCAGCATACCTGTGTAGGAGTAATTGAGATAACGGATATGTGCAACCTGAACTGCCCTGTTTGTTTTGCAGACGCACGTAACAGTTTTACCCTCCCCTTTGAAAAGGTGAAGGAAATGATAGACCTTTATGTGAAGTGCGAGAGCAAACCTGAGGTGCTTCAGATAAGCGGAGGTGAACCAACGCTTCATCCAGATATCTTTGAGATTTTAACATACGCCGGTCAAATAGGGATTTTGCATCCAGTCCTGAACACAAATGGTTTAAGACTGGCAGATAGGGATTTTGCAGAGAGAATATCGAATACCATGGAGGACTTTCTGCCTTCTCGAAAACCAAATATCTATTTGCAATTCGACGGGTTAAGCGATGACACTCACCTGGCTCTCCGGGGAAGGCCTCTTATCGACCTGAAGATGAAAGCGCTCGCAAATTGCAAAGAGTTGGGGATGAATGTGGCTCTTGTTCCAACTATCGTTAAAGGGATTAACGAACATGAGATTGCCCCTATCATTGATCTTGCTTTAAGTGAAAGCTACATAAAGATGGTTAATTTCCAACTTTCGACATCGGTGGGAAGGTATCTTCTCCGCAATAAACAGGATAGAAGAATGACCATCCCTGAAATATTAAACGAGATCGAAAAACAGACATCAGGGATGTTAAAGAAAAAAAGTTTCATTAATATTCCATGTCCTTATCCAACCTGTTCCGCCTGCGCCTATATTTACAAAAATAAAGATAGAACGATTGTATTGACCGAGATGCTAAATATGGACAAATTCATAGACTGCATTGTAAACCGTGCCCTTCCAGATAAAGAATTTACATCTGAGCTAAAAAACGCTCTGGACGCACTGGAATCACTTATATCCATGTCCGCAGTATCAGGCTCAAGGAAAACAGAAAAAGCTATATGCACATTTTGTGGGACGGCAATACCTGATATTGGAGATCTGGTTGATAATGTTACTCTGGTCTCGGTTCACGCTTTTATGGACGAGTACAATTTCGACCTGAAAAGAGCGATGAAGTGCTGTGTAACAGAAATTTTACCTAACGGACAGATGATACCTTTCTGCGTATATAACATACTCTATAGAAGGAATTTAACCAAGGGATTTGCAAAGCTGTGTTGAGGAGTTATGATCAACGAGTTGGAAATAAAAAGAATAGATTCTATCTTGAGTACCTACGTGAATAGTGATGGTAATGTGGATTATCTGGCTCTGGCAATGACGGATTATGTGGTCAGATATGTTGAATCCCTAAAGACATTTGATACGGCAAATCTGGGAACTAAAAACGAAAAGTTAGCCTTCTGGATTAACGCTTACAATATGATAACCATATACGGTGTCATAGAAGCGATTAAAAAGGACCATGCATTTATAAAAAAAGGAAATAGGGGTTTGCTGGACAAATTCAAATTCTTTTTTATGAATAAATATACCATTGCAGGAAAGAAACATAATCTTCTGGATATAGAGAACAGAATACTCAAGAAATGCAGTGATCCCAGGGTGCACTTTGCCCTCGTGTGCGGGACGGGATCATGCCCACTTCTTAAGAATGGTTTGTATTCAAGCACGGAGATCGATAAGGAACTGGATATAGCGGCAAAACTTTTCATAAACAGTCCAAAAGGAATAACACTGGACAAAGAGAATAACATTATCTATCTCTCAAGCATCTTCAAATGGTACAGGAAGGATTTCGGGAATGAGAAACATTCTGTTTTGAAATTCATAGCCAGATATCATGCTGAAAAGGAATTTATCGAAAAGAATTTAGACAGGCTCAAGATAAGGTATCTGGGCTATGACTGGGGTCTGAATATAAAATGAAAGAAGAAGAAATAAAGAAAGTGGTTAAGGATGGCTATGCTAAAATAGCTAAAAAGGAGAGAACAGTAACTCCTTGTTGTGGGAGCGAAAGTACCAGAATTGCTGTTGACATCAGCAAAAAGATAGGCTACAGCGATGATGAGCTGGCAGCAGCTCCTGAAGGCGCAAATCTCGGTCTTGGTTGTGGGAATCCTGTGGCTCTGGCATCCTTAAAAGAAGGGGATACTGTGCTTGACCTGGGATCAGGCGCCGGCTTTGATTGCTTCCTTGCTGCAAATAAAGTTGGACGTTTAGGAAAAGTTATCGGTGTGGATATGACACCTGAAATGATCCAGAAAGCAAAAGAAAACGCAGGAGCAGGGAATTACGAAAATGTGGAATTCAGGTTGGGTGAGATTGAAAATATACCGGTAGAAGATAATTCAGTTGATGTAGTCATATCTAACTGTGTTATCAATCTTGCACCTGACAAAAGACAGGTTTTCAAAGAAGCATTCCGGGTGCTGAAACCTGGTGGAAGATTAGTGGTTTCGGATATCGTTTTGTTAAAAGAGCTTCCAGAGGGTATAAGAAATTCTATTGGGGCTTATCTTGGCTGCCTTTCAGGTGCAATTATGAAAGACGATTACTTAAAAGCAATAATAAGTGCAGGCTTCAGCGACGTAAGAATATTGGGTGAGACTTGTTATCCTGTAGAAATGGCTGATAACCCAACTGTAAAAGCTATAATTGAGTATCTTAATATCCAGATTGAGCTGATAAAAGAGGTTGCTGAATCGATTATAAGCATAAGAGTTCATGGGAAAAAATCAGTCAATACGGCAAGGTATATCAAAGGATAGACAATATTATATTAGGAAATAAGAGAGCAACCTATGAATGAACTGGAAGAATTGCGAGACACACTACGTGAGTCGGAGATGCGATTTCGTTCCGTGGTGCAGTCGGCTATCGATGCAATTATTCTAGCCGATAGCGATGGGAACATTATTTCATGGAACAAAGGCGCCCAAGCCATATTTGGCTATGAGGAAGAGGAAGTCCTGGGCAAGCCGCTCACAATTTTAATGCCTGAACGCTACAGGGAGGCTCATCTAAGGGGACTGGAACGGGTCAGGACTACTGGTAAGAGCAACTATATTGGAAAAATAAGCGAACTGCACGGGTTGAGAAAAGATGGCAGTGAATTTCCTCTGGAGCTTTCCCGTGCAGCCTGGATGGTAGGAGATAAAGCATTTTATGGCGGCATTATCCGTGATATTACAGAGCGCAAGCACGCTGAGGAAAAGCTGCGTGAAAGCGAGATGAAATATAGAGGCATTTTTGAAAATGCCGTTGTGGGCATCTTCCAGATTTCATTTGAAGATCACATACTTGCTGCAAACCCATCGCTTGCGCGAATGCTCGGCTATGGTTCGCCTGAGGAACTTATGTCCGATGTTACCGATTTTAGGAAAGTCTTTATCGAGCCAGGCAGCCGCTTACAGCTTTTGCGCACGATTCGCACAAAAGGCATCATTACCGATTTCGAAGCACAGGTCAGCCGCAAGGATGGCAGTAAGATATGGGTTTTGATGAACGCTACTGCGCGGCGTGATTCCAGTGGCAAGGTAACGAGTTTACAGGGGATGTGGATGGATATAAGTGACAGTAAGAGAGCTGAGAGAAATTTCCAGGGACTTATAGAATCTCTACCAGATGCCATCATAACAATAGACATAGATTTCAATATTCTTCTCGTTAACGCTCAGACCGAAAAAATATTTGGCTACACCCGTAAAGAATTGCTCGGCAAACCTTATGAAATCCTGATACCGGAACGCTTCAAGGAGACACATGTTAAATACTGCGCGGATTACTTTTTGCAGCCTACTATAAAAACAATGGCTCTTCACCTTGGTGCAATGGCGAAGCGTAAGGATGGGTCTGAGTTCCCGGTCGAGATTAACATGAGCCCATTTGAAACAGAGGAAGGAATCGTTATTGTAACCGACATCCATGAAACATTATGAAAATAATTACACTGGTACCGTCTTTGGTATTTTAATCTTTGGAAACAGTTTTTTGCTTTTCATGAACTCCCGTGCTTTCTTAACCTCTGTAGCATAATCAAACATCCACCCTTCATTAATAAAAATTGTCCCGTCTCTTATTGCTTCCCTGCTCAGGCTCCCAGCCCCGAACTCCATGAGCAACTGGATTGAGGCAACACAAGCGGCACTATATTCGTCGATATCTCTGTTTTCAGTCACAATGTCATGGAGTAACATTTTGAACAGAGTTCTAAATTTATTCGATGGAATGAATTGTCCTTCGCCTGCCTTCATGAGAGCATTGATCTCGATAAGGTCGCTTGTTAATTTATTTATTCTATCTGCACTCCAGTTCTCTGTAGGGTAATCTGTAATTTCATATGCATCCCACACATTCTGCAAATTTTCTTCTATCTCGTTCTTATTTTCAACTCTTTTCAGAGCATATTCTGAGGACTTTAACTCAGGCGTCGTGGATATATAATACCTCAAAAGATTTTTAAGCTTCTCGCCATCCTCCCCTTCCACAATTTTCAGACTTTTAAGAATCTCATATTCTATTTCACTGAGGTTGGCACAAACTTCTGGCATTTCACACCTTTTATTAAACTTCCTCTCATAGATAATAAACTATTCATTCGATTGGCTTGTGGGGAAATATTTTATAATCCGAACGTTCCTACCACTCTCACTTCATGAAAGCAAACTATATAAGAATTTGATTTTATTTTTCAAAAATCCAAGCCCAAAGCATCAATCACAGTTAACTATTTATCATATTATTAGCCTCTAAATGTTAACTGGTGAGGGTCTTTATGCCCAGAGAAAAATGGGGATATGAATGAATTTCCAGCATGATATTGTCATTGTAGGGGCTGGCTTAGCAGGGCTTCGAGCTGCAGTTGAATGTGTGGAAGAAGTAGATGTCGCTGTAGTTAGCAAAGTCCTTCCCACGCGCTCCCATTCAGGCGCAGCCCAGGGTGGAATTGCCGCTTCCATCGGCAATGAGGAAGAGGATTGCTGGGAATGGCATATGTTCGATACGGTCAAGGGAAGCGATTATCTTGCTGACCAGGATGCAGTGGAGATCATGGTCAGGGATGCTTCCAGAGTGATATATGAACTGGAGCATATGGGTGTTCCATTTAGCCGCAATGGTGCTGGAAAGATAGCCCAGCGCAACTTCGGAGGACATACGCAGGATTATGGCAAGAGGCCCGTGAAAAGAGCATGTCATGCATCTGACCGAACAGGAAGGGTAGTTCTCGATACGTTATTTGACCAATGCCTGCGAAAAAATGTAAAATTCTACCAGGAACAATACGTTCTTTCGCTTGTCTGTGAGGAAGGGAAATGTATGGGGGTTGTTACATACGATCTTTCCTCAGGAGAGCTAAATCTCATTGCTGCCAGAGCAGTTCTTCTTGCTACTGGTGGGTGCGGTAAGATATATAAAACCACTTCCAACGGCTTTGCTTCGACTGGAGACGGTTTTGGTATGGCATATCAATCGGGTATTCCTCTTCAGGATATGGAATTTATCCAGATCCATCCCACAGGACTTTATCCACTCGGTATCCTTGTAAGCGAAGCGGCAAGAGGAGAAGGGGGAATTTTAAGAAATAAGACGGGTGAACAGTTTATGGAAAGATATGCCCCCACTGTAAAAGACCTGGCACCAAGAGATATTGTTTCCCGTTCCATTCTGACCGAAGTCAGGGAAGGCAGGGGTTTTGATGGGGATTATGTTCATCTTGACCTGACGCATCTTGGTGAGGAAAGGATCATGGAGAAACTATGGGAAATTACCTCTTTTGTGAGGATTTATCTGGGTATTGACCCGGTAAAAGACCCCATTCCGGTCCAGCCCACAATCCATTATATCATGGGAGGTATCCCCACGGATTCAGAAGGCAGGGTTCTCATTGACGATAAAGGCACGGTCGCTCAAGGTTTATACGCTGCAGGAGAATGTGCCTGCGTGTCTGTCCACGGTGGAAACAGGCTCGGTTGCAATTCCCTCCTGGATTTGCTGGTATTCGGGAGGAGAAGCGGGATAGCTATGAAGCAGTATATCCCGGAATCCGGATCTTCCACCATTTCTTACGAATCATTAAAAATGGTTCAGGCTAAAATTGATGGATTGTTGGACCATTCGGGCAAAGAAAAAATCGATGATATCAGACGAAGGATGCAGTCCTTGATGATGGATCATTGTTCAGTCTTCCGGAATGAGGAGGGTCTTAAGAAAGGTCTTGAGGAGACCCGGTCCCTGAAAGAACGCTACAGGGATATTAATATCGAGAATAAGGGAACGTCTTACAATTACGAATTAATGGAGGCGGTAGAATTGGGACATCAACTTGAGCTTGCAGAGGTGATCCTCTTGAGCGCTCTTACCCGGAAGGAGAGTCGTGGAGCACACTTCCGGGATGATTTCCCGGAGAGGGATGATACTAATTATCTTAAACATACACTGGTTTTCCGCACCCCTGGAGAACCTGATGTGAGGTATAAGCCAGTTAAGATCACACGATTCAAACCACAACCGAGGAAATACTGATGTTACTGAAATTCAAGATTTTTCGTTACGACCCAAAGAAGGATGAAAAGCCTTACTATCAGACTTATGATATACAGGCAAACCCGGTGGATAGAATTCTTGACTGCCTCAACCGGATTCGCTGGGAGCAGGATACAACGCTGTCTTTTCGGAGGTCCTGCGGTCATGGTGTGTGCGGTTCTGATGGGATGAGAATCAACGGCACAAGCGCCCTGGCATGCCAAAAGTTAGTGAAAGATTTTAAAGAGAATGAGGAGATTCTTATTGAGCCCCTGCAGGTGTTCAGGGTGGTCAAGGACCTGGTTGTTGATCAGGAGCCGTTCTTTGAAAAATACAATTCAGTCAAACCTTATCTGATCTCAAACTCTCCTCCGCCAGACAAGGAACGGCTGCAGTCTATTGAGGAGCACCAGATCTTTGACGATGCCATCCGCTGCATCCTCTGTGCCTGCTGCACTGCCTCATGCCCGATAACTCAGGCAGAGGAAACAGAGACCTATATCGGCCCTGCTGCCCTTGTCAGAGCCTTCCGTTATCTCTTCGATTCAAGGGACGAGGGTGCCGAGGAGAGGATATCTCTGCTGGATAACAAGGACGGTGCATGGGGCTGCCAGACAAAATGGTGGTGCACAAAAGTGTGTCCCAAGGAGATACCTGTCACCAGACAGATTGCCCGGATTAAGAAACGCATAATCGAAAGCAAAAAAGGCAAGCAATAGAATCATTATACTAGAATAGGCTAGAGTTGTCTATTTTACTATCAGGATAAATAATTGGGGTGAAACATGCTGCAGCAAAAAATGACTTTTGAACAGAATATGGAAGCCATGAGCAAGATGTCTCCTGAAAAAAGAGAAGCAAAACTGGGCGAACTTACGAAAATGTGCATCTGTGCTGACTGTCCTACTTATGTTGGCACAGGAGAAAAGAGATTATTATTCTGCACAACCGGGAAAAGTAAAATAATAAAAGAAGAGAAAGGCTGTATCTGTCCGGGTTGCCCTGTTTATGAGAGTATGGGTCTGAGATGGGATTACTACTGCACAAAAGGTTCTGGTAAAGAACAGGACGGGAAATAATAACTGCATGGCTAAATGGCTCTGTACGGTCTGTAATATTTATATTTACGATGAAGAAAATGGGGATTCTCTTACAGGATTAGAACCTGAAACAAAAGTTTCGGATTTTCCTGATTCCTGGAGATGTCCTGTCTGCGGAGCAGCCAGAGACAAACTTGTTCAGATTTCTGAAGAGGAATACTGGGTAAAAGCTAAGGCTCATACGGATTTTATTGAGAAAAAGGAACAAATAAGAAGCATTTTAGTTGGAGTTGACAATCCGGAAACAACACCGGAAGTAAGACAGGAATATGGAAAACCTCTGGGCTTGCGTGGAATAGGTCAGGGGCTCGGTTATCTCGCCAATTTTAAAGCCCTCTCAAAGTACAGTTTGAAAAAAAGGTTGATAACAGGGCATGAAGACCCTGTTATAGAAACCACGTTTCTTGGCAATACAATATCCTTGCCTGTGCTTGGGGCTCCCATGAGCGGTTTGAGCTATGTGAGCAATATAACTGAGGAGGACTTTGCTTATAATATCCTGGAAGGATGCAAAGTCGCAGGTACTATTGGATTTACAGGAAACACATCTAAAGACTATGAGATAATACATCCTGCAATAATGGCTCTTAAAAGAGTCAAAGGGCATGGGGTAAACATTTTCAAGCCGCAGTCGCAGGAAGTCCTTTTAGAGCTAATAAAGCAATCCGAGAATGAAAAAGCAGTGGCCGTGGGCGTGGATATTGACGGCGCAGGTTCTGTAAACTTCGCGCTTTCTGGAAAACAGGTTTTCAGGAAAACGATCGAGGAACTGAAGGAACTTAAAAATTCTACAGCGCTTCCTTTCGTTGTTAAAGGTATCATGTGCGAGGAGGATGCACTTGCTGCGCTTTCCGCAGGGGTTGATGTTATAGGCATTTCCAATCATGGCGGCAGGGTTTTAGACTCAACTCCAGGGGTTGCAGATGTTCTTCCTGAAATTGTAAAAGCCGTAAGAGAAAATAAAAAAGGTAAAAGTGTTGTGATCACGGCAGATGGAGGGGTAAGAACAGGTTTTGATGCTGTCAAGATGTTAGCTCTTGGAGCTGATTTTGTCCTGGTGGGAAGACCGCTGGCAAGAGAGGCAGTTTCAAGCGGGGTAGAAGGAGTCAAGAGAATTTTGGAGTATTTGAAAACAGATTTTAGAATTGCAATGATTATGACTTCCTGCAATGCCCTGAAAGATATAAATGAGACTATTCTTATCAAGGAGGGTTAGCATTTTTATATAGCTCAAAACTTACATACATCCCCCTGCAGTTTCTGAGTAAGCTTCATATTCTCAGAGTAATCAACATCAACATCGAAAACCCATATTCCTCCCGCTTCAAGTGCCTTTTTTAGCATTGGCGCAAACCCCTCCGCCCTTTCTATCCTGACCCCTTTTGCTCCAAAACTTTCCGCAAGTTTGACAAAATCAGGGTTTGAAAACTCAACCCCATAACTTTTATCGAATTTTATTCTTGCCTTCCAGTCTATGACCCCGTATTTGGAGTCGTTAAAGATAACCACAGCAAAGCTGCACCCAAGCCTCCTGGCAGTTTCAAGCTCCTGGAGATTCATCATGAAACCCCCATCGCCCACTGCGACAACCACTTTCTTCTCGGGGAGAACAAGATTGGCAGCAATAGCCCCCGGTAAAGCAAAACCCATGG
>DAHXMQ010000001.1 GCA_027371625.1 Candidatus Methanoperedentaceae archaeon
CTTCTCGAACTGCTCCTTGATTTTCGAAAGAACTGGCATGTGCCTTCTTGCCCATTCGATTCTTTGTTTTCCCAAGCCTGCAAGTTTTATATCTTTTATTATATAATTTTTCATCAAAATCCCTTTGTAAAACAGATGCCAAATGCCCGATATACTTATTAAATCTGTTGGTTTTTGGATTTTAAATAAGGGAATTAGCTAAGCTGATGTAAAATATAATGCAAATAAAACAACACTTACAATGAGGAGTGCAATAATTAAATAATAGTTCCAGTGGTCTTTTATCGGCGTTCTTATCAAATAGCGGCTCCAGTGGGTTTTTGTAGGGATTTCTATCTTACCTGTTGCTTTGGCTTCTGCCGTTAAAGGAGCAGGGCTTGCTTGTGCATGAATGTCCTCTTTTTTAGGTTCCGTTGGTGGTTCGGGCTGTATAATTGGTTTTTGCTCGTTTTGGGTTATTATCCCTTGCACAGGGGAAGGTATATGCTCGCTGCAGAAGCTATTCCCATTGACAACATATTCAGCCTCTTTTCCGCATTTGATACATTTTAAAGTAATAAGTAACCACCTTCTTTGCTAAAGCAGTAACATCAATATTGCATTGGTTATATAAATACTCATATGTCATCGGCACAGTCCTACAACACTCAGAAGAGGCAAAAAGAATGAGGACGGCAAAGGCTGCAAGAAGGTTCTTTGAGCTTTATTTCTTATCGAGCAAGTAGCTGCCGATTATTATTACGATAATAGCCACCACACTTGCCGGTATGTTCTTATCAATAGCTGTTTCCACACCACCTATTATTCCAACTGCGTAAAGTACATAGCCAATTATTTTTCCATAACTCATAAAATCACCTGGATATGTTATACGATATATATTATTTTATATCTTTGGGAAGCATCTGAAATTATTTGTAGAGTCCTGAAGTTTTTACTTAGCAATCTGCATTTATCTGCGGTTAAATTTTCACTAAAAGAACACTATCCACAAAAAAGATTCCTGCAATCACCAGAAACGATGAGAAACCAACAATATATACAGCTTTCTTAATCAGAAAAGGCTGCGGCTCATTATATTGACCTCCCAGCACATGATACCCTACCTTCTCAAGCCTCGCCTGCAGTGCGCCTGACATAGCAGACATAGACCATCCCGAATTTGGTGATGCGGTCTTATTGTGGTCACGAATCGGTTTTGCGGTCGCTTCTTGTGATTTTGCAAAGCTCCTTAACAATATCCGCCTCCCGTGGAATCTTAATTCTGTGGCATCATCGGTAGGCGAGCAACTCCTGAAGCTCAATA
>DAHXMQ010000101.1 GCA_027371625.1 Candidatus Methanoperedentaceae archaeon
AGTATATGGTTGCATTTAGGGTGGAAAAAGAGAAGAGCTTTGCCACGGCACGATATTTCGACGCTGCGTTCGATAGCTTCGTGCCTCAGGCAGTTTTCAATTCTGACGGAAAGGTACTCAAGGCAAATAAGTCGTTTCTGAATATCTTTGGGATGTCACCTGCTGAAGCATCAAAGATCAATCTTCGCGCTGAGTTCGGGATACATGGGGAGATGCCCTTTGGGAGTATGATAGATGTTCAGTACAGGAGCCACAGGTTAAGGCTCCTTCTTACCCAGATAAATAATAACGCAAACCTTTGCGTAGTTGATGACTTTACCGAGACAGCAGAGCTCAAAGAAAGGCTTGATTTCCTCGAGAGCCTCCCAGAGCAGCATTATTTGATACTTGATAAGTCACTTAAGGTGACCTGGTGTGGCGGTTATGGCGATGAGGCGGGTTTGTTTTTGGGAAAAGCGTTCACCGAGAATATAGTAAGCGGAAGGGAAGATTTCTTAGAGAAACTTACAGCCGGGAAGGGGGAAGTCGCGCTGGAATTGGATTTTGGGAACCAGGTAACAAAGAGATTTCAGTGTATTTTCTACAGGTTTGAGGACAGGTATCATATAGTGCTCAGGCGGGACTCCTCAGGTTATCTGAACTCTATCAAAGCTGGGCTTGACACCCTGACGCACCTCTCAAGCGATGCCATCTTCAGGATAGACACCAACGGCTACATAAATTTTTTCAATAAGGGATCCGAAGCACTCTTTGGATATAGGAATCAGGAGATAATTGGGAAGCCTTTCTCGGTAATATGTGCAGATATAGAGAGTCAGAACAAGATAAGCAATTCTTTGTCTATAGCCAAAGCCAACAGGAGCTCGATTACTGACGTACTGGTCAATATGGTGGCAAAGGGGACAGACGAGCTTATACCATGTTACCAGTCAATAACGCCTGAGAGGGATGCGGATGGGGAGGTTTGCGGATACTACATAATAAACAAGGAGCTTAGGACGAAGAGACAGATGCAGCAGCTCGAAGATGCATTTGACAAGAGCAACAAGGAACTGAAGAATTATAAGTCAGAGCTTGAGCTACAGACCCAGTTTATATATAATATATCCCATGACCTGAAGACCCCGATAACTGCAGTATACGGCTTCATGAAGCTTATGGTAGATGGCGAGTTTGGCAAGCTGACAGACGAGCAGAATGACATATTGAACACCATGATGGGCGACCTGAACAGGCTGATGGACCTTATAATGCAGGTGCTTGACGTGGCCAAGTTCTCAGCTAACAAGATAAGGTTGGATTACCAGCAGGTAAACCTTGAGGAGCTTGGACAGCATCCGAGCATACGCTCCCTGAGCGAGCTCTGTTCAAGGAAGGGAGTGGGCTTCGGATGGCATGTAGATTATAATGTGCCGCGTGTGAGTGCTGATCCAAATAGATTGATACAGGTTTTCGTAAATCTGATAACCAATGCAATAAAGTTTACTGAGAAAGGCTCTGTAGAGGTGTATATAACAAAGGTTGGCAGGAGCGTCAGGGTGGATGTTAAGGATACAGGCAGAAAATCACTTCATCGAGCCCAGCTCGCGCAAAGCCGACAAGAAAAACTGCAAAAGGAAAGAAGCGCTAAGCTCCTCCCTTGCCTATAGAAAGCCTGACCCCGTTCTGGTTTCTCGTTATGGTTATATCCAGATTGTCTCCGCCAAGTATATGCCTGAGTTCTTCATATGTGTAAGAGCCGATGTCTATCTTATTCTTAAGGACCTCTGCCCTGCGCTCTATAAGAGACGCTTTCTTTATCTCACTGTATTTTAACCTAAGTGTAGGCTTCTCAGCTCCGTATATATCTTCGATGCCGAGTTCTATCGGCTTATAACCCTCGCTCTGGTATATGAACGGTTCAACCGCATCAAACTCTGCGGAAACCTCCTTTGCTATATTGCTAGGCGCATTGCCTGCCCCGGCGATCACGAAGTCATCGGCGTTCAGGAACCCCACAAAAACCCTGCTATCCTTTTCCACCGTAACCTTGTCTTGCAGTAATTGCGATACCAGCCTGAGTATCGTTATGCCTGATTCATTTCCGAATCTGCTTGCGAATGCAGCCAACCCGTCCACCCTAAGCCTGCCTATCTCGTAATCACTCTTCTGTTCAAGGACCTTCTCAATCGCATCAG
>DAHXMQ010000040.1 GCA_027371625.1 Candidatus Methanoperedentaceae archaeon
CGTTTCTTTGGTACCTTCGAATATTCAGGCCTTTTTCTCTTATAAGTTCTCGATTGGCACAGGCTCCACTTTATTGTCAAGCCTGAAAGAGAAGACCTTCGAGTAGAAATAGAGTTCAGCATCCAGGGCGCGTTTGATATTCTCGGAACGGCGGAATCCATGCTGCTCTCCCTCGAATGGCAGATATGCGACGGGAATCCCCTTATCACGCAAAGCCCTGAAAATTTTTTCAGTCTGCTCGGATGGAACGATCTTGTCTTCAAGCCCCTGGAAAAATATCACAGGGCATGACATCTTATCCACGAAGTTAAGCGGAGAACGCTCTTGGAAAAGGTCACGGCGCTCTGGATACGGACCGATCAACCTGTCAAGGTACCGCGATTCGAACTTGTGTGTCTCCTTTCTCATCGACTCCAGATCGCTTACGCCGTAGTAATCCGCCCCTGCATTGAAGACATTCTGGAAAGCAAGGGCGCAGAGCGTCGTATAGCCGCCTGCGCTTGACCCACGGATGATAAGCCGATTGCCGTCCACTTCTCCCAACTCGACCATGCGCATGGCGCCGTTCACGCAGTCCTCAACATCAACCACACCCCATTGACCATTGAGTCGCTGCCGATACACCCTGCCGTAGCCTGTACTGCCGCCGTAGTTCACGTTCAGGATGGCAAATCCCCGGCTCGTCCAGTACTGTATCATGAAGTCTAACTTGCTTGAAACTGCGGATGTCGGACCGCCGTGACTAATCACGAGCAGCGGTGGTTTTTCACCAGCCGGAGCCAGGTAGTCCTTGTTTTGCGGCGGATAGTAAAAGGCATGTGCCGCCAGCCCGTGCCCTGTCGGGAATTCTATCTCACGGGGAATGGATAGATAACCGGCATCTATTACCATATCGGCTGAGCGGCGAAGAATCTCTAACCGCCCGGAGAAAATATCGAGCTTGACTATTGAGGATGGTTCTTTCGGCGATGCTGCGACAAACACAACCTGACCATGCTTTGCCCGAAGATAGGAGATATCAGTGTACGGTGTCATTATCTGCTTGAGATTTTGTGCAGCGATATCCAGACTTGCCAGTTGCCAGGTTCCCTTCTCGTTATAGGTGCAGATGATGTTGTCGGATGACACGAATGCATAGGTGGACATTCCAAAAAACCACTGCGGCGCCCCGAACTCGGCTTCCATCTCCATAAGGGGCTCAATATGCCCTTTTTGCCAGCGGTAAAGATTCCACCAGTCAGTCCTGTCGGAGACGAAGTGCAGGATGCCGTCTGGCGACCATTCAGGCTGGAAGATTGATTCATCAGGTCCACCCGCAATTCGTTCGACTTTGCGGAGAGACCCATCCGCCTTCAGTTCACCGACCCAGAGTTCGGTTCCATCCCAAGGCATGTTCGGATGATTCCATGTGAGCCATGCAAGGCGAGAACCATCTGGACTTAGTCGCGGCGATGAATAAAAGTCGTTCCCCGAAATAAGAGCCTGGCTTTCGTTTCCATTGAGACCGATGCTCATCAGGGTATTGGCAGGTTCGTGCTCATCGGTGTGGTTTTCACACACACAGATAAACCGGTTCCTTCGATGATCTATGAATCCGTCTGCATAGCGATTCTTCCCTTCGGCGGTAATAGCTCGGGGCTTGCCTCCGGGTTCCTGACAGTAAAGACGCTGGTCGGCAAAATTAGAGAAATATATCGTACCGTCATGTATAACGAAGGCACCACCTCCATACTCATGCACCCGGGTTCTGGCGTTGAAGGGAGAAGGCGTGATGTCAACCGTCTGCCCTTTTGAGGAACGCACAACGACACACCTGCCACCCTCGGCAGGTCGCATCTCGATCCAGTAGATATTCGTTCCATCGATGGCAACCTGCTCAAGCCTGATTGTTCCTGATGCTATGAGGTCGGATGTGATCGGTGATTTCCAAGAACCATATGGTGTCATTTCACTCCGAGCTTTTCCTCGGCTTCATCAAGATGGCATTGTATTCCATCAAACATCAACACTTTCAGCAGAAATATTTCTTATAAATGGAAAATCAATTTTCTTCATTGCGCTGTATTTGCCTGGCGATATTATCTTTAAAGATATGAAAGAGCCGTATTTAAATAAAATCTCAGTGACCTCCCTCACCCATTTTGACTTCCTGCAGGCTG
>DAHXMQ010000052.1 GCA_027371625.1 Candidatus Methanoperedentaceae archaeon
AAAGTCTATCAGATAGATGACCTGATAGCAATGACCACAGCCGGCTCGGTCGGAGATGCGCAGAGGCTTGTAAAATGGATGCAGGTCGAAGCAAAACTCTACAAGATGCGCCGTGAAGAAGCCATGACCGTAAAGGGAATAGTAAGTCTGCTGGCGAATATCCTGAGCGGCAACAGGTTTTTCCCGTACTTTGTCCAGCTTCTTGTCGGAGGCGTTGACAAAAACGGTCCTGGCATCTATTCCCTTGACGCAGTCGGCGGAATAATCGAGGAGAAAAAAGCAGTATCAACAGGCTCAGGTTCGCCCATGGCGTACGGCGTGCTTGAAGACAGATATGTGGAGAACATGCCGATCGAGGAAGGGGTAGAGTTGGCAGTGCGCGCCCTGCATAATGCCATGAAGCGTGATTCTGCATCGGGCGATGGCATAGATGTAGTAAAAATCACTCCCGATGGGTACATACAGTTAGAAGAAACAGAAATCAAGAAACTGCGCGAAACCTTTACATAAATTTTATTTTTATTTTTGTATTTTAGAAGGAAACCCACGATGACAGTTGATGACGTATTAAACGACCTGAAACAAAAAATAAGAGCTACGCTCCCCAAGGATATCACGATATCGGATGTTGATTTTGAGGGACCCGAACTCGTTATTTATACAGAAGAGCCAAGAAAATTCGCTGATAACGGCGACCTCATAAAGAACCTTGCAAAAGAGTTGAGAAAACGACTTGTTGTAAGACCCGACCCTAAGGTGCTGGCACAGCCTGAAGAAGCGATTACTTCGATCTCAAAAATCGTGCCTTCAGAATCAGGAATATCCAACCATTACTTTGACGTGGATACAGGCGAGGTCATAATAGAAGCCGAGAAACCCGGGCGGGTAATCGGAAGGCATGGCGAGACGCTGAGGGAAATCACGAAAGTGATAGGATGGACAGCAAAAGTAGTCAGAACACCTCCGATGAAATCCACGACTGTGAACAATATCCGCACCTTCCTGCGCGCAAATAAGGAGGAGCGAAAGACCATACTGAAAACCATAGGGAGAAAGATACACCGCGGAGTATCTTCCAAGGATAAATGGGTAAGAATCACTACTCTCGGCGCCTGCCGTGAAGTGGGAAGAAGCTGCTTTTTACTCTCGACACCGGAAACAAGGATATTGATCGAATGCGGGGTAAACGTGGCTGGCGAGGACAATGGAACGCCCTATCTCTATGTGCCTGAAGTGCATCCGATAAGCCAGATTGATGCAGTTGTTCTTACACATGCGCATCTTGACCATATAGGTCTTGTGCCTTTACTTTACAAATACGGATTTGAGGGACCAGTCTATTGCACTCCACCGACACGGGATTTAATGGCGCTATTGCAACTTGACTACATTGATGTTGCAGCCCGTGAGGGAAGGAAAATACCTTACGAGTCTGCCATGATTCGGGAAGCCCTGAAACATATAATCACATTGAACTACGGCGATGTCACTGACATAGGTCCCGATATGAAGCTGACGTTCCATAATGCTGGGCACATTCTCGGTTCCTCTATCGCGCATTTCCATGTAGGAGACGGCTTGTACAATATTGCTTTTACAGGCGATATGAAGTACGAAAAAACGCGGCTTTTCGACCCGGCGACCAACGATTTCCCGCGCATCGAAGCTGTGGTGATGGAAGCTACCTACGGCGGGTCAAGGGATATGCAGCCCTCAAGAAAAGAGGCTGAGCGGCATCTCGTGCAGATTGCCAAGGAAACTCTTGATAGCAGGGGAACCCTCGTTATCCCCACATTTGCGGTGGGAAGGAGCCAGGAAGTCATGATAGTGCTTGAGGAAGCCGTAAGAAAGGGAATGCTGAACGATGTCCCGGTTTACCTTGACGGCATGATATACGAAGCCACTGCAATCCACACCACGCATCCCGAATATCTTAATAATGAACTCAGGAACCTGATTTTCCACAAAGGCATGAACCCGTTCCTTGCAAAGTGTTTCGTGCAGGTGGATTCCAAGGAGAAGCGCCAGAAAATCATCGATGACCGCGAGCCATGCATCATGCTGGCTACCTCAGGTATGCTCAACGGCGGTCCTGTGATGGAATACCTGAAGGCTTATGGACCAGAGGAAAAGAATACCATGGTTTTTGTGGGCTACCAGGCAGAAGGTACCCTGGGAAGGCGCATCCAGAAAGGCTGGAAGGAAATCCCGCTGTATGCAGGCGGCGGGAAGACCGAGACTGTCAAGATCAATATGCGTATCGAGACAGTTGATGGTTTTTCAGGTCACTCGGACAGGATGCAGCTTATGGAGTATGTCAGGAAAATGAGACCGAGACCCGAGCATATCCTGACCCAGCACGGGGATGAGAAGAACTGCATCGACCTTGCAAGCTCGATCTATCGCAAATTCAGGGTAGAAACACGCGCCCCTATGAACCTTGAGACGATAAGGCTGGCTTAGGGTCGCGCAGAAGTGTTGCTGGCGAGAAATCCAAAAAAACGCTATTAAGCCCTGTATCCTTCAAGTACGGGGTATAGTGACTGTAACACACGCTCATTCTCATGCTCCCATAAGGCGAGAGGAAGCCAAAATAACTTACTGTATTGTGGAAAATAGGCGCATATGATAGATATAGAATGATACAAGAAACAAACTTATTATCATATACGAACTTTTTAGACATTATTGCTGTTTGGAGAAATAGAAATGATAGAATCGAATTTTGTTTCAATATTTGAGGAAGTCGCCAAAAAAATACTGAATGAAACTGTAATTGTTAAACCAAAAGCATCCTTGTTTTATGAGATATATCTTGATACAAACCTCAAGGTGAGTAATGAAGATTTTAAAAATCCAAAAAGACGTAATTCTGCATTCGAAACAGATATTTGTATTTTTGAAAAAAAGGGATCAATGGATATTCCTAGAATAGTCATTGAATTCAAAACACGACTCACAACACATGATGTTCTGACATATTCTGCTAAAGCTGGAAAACACAAAAACATCTATC
>DAHXMQ010000111.1 GCA_027371625.1 Candidatus Methanoperedentaceae archaeon
ATGTGCAGAAATTGAAAGAATATTGGGGTTAAGGCAATAGAATTTCATCTGGATGCCGTGTTCCTCGTGCTCCGTCCTTGATACCTTTACAACACCGGCATTAATGAGCAACCTGACATGATGCAGGCTACGATATAGGAACGAACGTCATCTCAAAAGAGATAAAGGCTTGCGAACATAAGGAAGTGCTGAAAGAACTGGCTGGTATCTGGAAAAAACTGAGCCTTGGTACCGTAGAAATAGTTGGAGAAAACACGATAAGGGTAAAAGACTGCTACCAGTGCGGGCACATGCCTGATGTGGGGAAAACTCTCTGTGCAAGCGATGCAGGCATTATAGCCGGCGCACTTGATAGGGTAACTGGTAAAAAATATTCTGTGAGAGAGACGAAATGCTGGGGTACAGGGTATGATTTTTGTGAGTTTAATATCGAGGAACTCCCATGAAAACCCAAAGCCTCAAAAAAGAGATACTTAGGAAGTGCAGGAGTCTGGGGATCCCACTCGTCGGTTTTGCCTCCGTGGATAGATGGGTAAACCCGCCTCATGAGCTTCCGAACAGGCTTTCTCCATGGATTCCGGAAGAGTTCTGGCCGCAGTCCATCTATCCTGAAGCGAAAACCGTAATAGTAGTAGGTCTTCCCGTATCCCTGCCCATAGTCGAGACTGCGCCCTCGATATATTACCATGAACTTTATAAAACGGTGAATTCCATGCTTGATTCAAAAGCATACGATATCGCCAACTTTCTCGTTGAGAAAGGCTACGGAGCTGTTTATGTGCCGAGGGATGCCTACGGCGACATAAAAATATTGATCGACAAGCCCTTTGCTTTTTTTTCTCACAAGCATGCAGCCTATCTTGCAGGCTTGGGCTCCTTCGGACACAATAATGTGCTATTGACCCCACAATACGGACCGCGGGTAAGGTTCACATCTATATTTACAGAGGCTTCTATAACACCAGACCCCATCAAAACCGAAGACCTGTGCACACGCTGCCTTCTCTGCGTGAAGAACTGCCCTGTGGGCGCGATTCCAAAAACTGGGCTTTCGGTGGACAAGAAGCTCTGTGCGATGAGAAGCGCGAAACTGAGGGATGAATACCGCTCCCCATGCGGCATCTGCATCAAGGTCTGTCCTGTAGGGAAGGACAGGGAACTCTTCGGACGCAAGAATATGTTCATATACTCAGGAGATAAAAAGTTTGAGAAATACCACAGGGCATGGGAACATGTGAGAAGATATGGTTGTAAAGATTAATGCTGCAATCGTGTTGTGTTATGTCACAGCCTGTTTTGCCTTTTCCCTTTCAGGCAAACCAAAAAATGCAACCCTGTCATCGATCAAGGTTGCAGGCACAGAATGTAAGGCATATTTCTTCACATATTCCATACCCTCAGGCGAAGTCAGGTTCACCTCTTCATAATCAAATCTGTGTTCCTTCCGAAGCTCACTCCACAGCTTCCTGGTTGCCTGGCAGATGGGACACCAGTCAGCATGAATCAATATCACTTTCATAATTTTACCTATAGTCAAAAACTTTATGCCGATACTTTGCGTTCTTGGCGTGCTTTGCGGTGTGTGGTTTTATTCACCGCAGAGAACGCAAAGGTCGCAAAGATTAGCTCATTTTACTCAATGCATTTCACATCTTTTGAATGGCATTTCGGGCAGGTCTGACCCATGCCTATGCCCCTGAATGTCTTCCCGCAGTGATTGCACTCGTATTCATGCGGCTCCATGCCGCCTTCAAGTTCTACTCCGAACGAATCGCCTACGCTACACATAACACCTCCTTATTTCTTTATTTTACACGCTAACAGTGAACCAACTCTCCTGCATAGCTCAAGCTCCTCATCACCAGGCATCCTCTTAATCAATAAATCCTGTACCATTTCCGAGCCATACGATTTTAATTTACCATTAATCTCATCAGTGGCTTCAAAACTCCAGCCGTATGAACCAAAAGCAAGCCCCACTTTTCCAGATAAGTCGATATCAGAAATGTCATTCAGGAATTTCTTAACCGTAGGCATCATGGCATGGTTATAGTTGGGCGAGCCTATTGCCACAGCATCAGCATCCCTGAGCTCGTTCTTGTCTGCATCGTTCACATTTTTCAGCACGGTATCTATACCTTCAGCTCTTGCACCTTCCTCTATTGCTATTGCCATCCGCTCTGTATTATGCGAACCTGTGCCGTAGATGATGACGAGTTTTGGCATGCTCCCACAATTTATAATTATCATTCGTGGTATTTCTACTTTTTCTATGGGAATTTAATACGTTCACGTGTATTTATCAGATGCTCCGATCTCGACTTCTTGGCTATCTGCAAATATCTTCGGTTTTGTTATGATTGCATCTAAATGGATTCCTGCCACAACATCGCCCCCGATAGTGCTGCTGTCACCAAGACCTATGTGTATGGTGCCTCCAACTTTTTCATCCTCAAGAGCATTTCCAATCATTCTTGCATTGGGATTAAGTCCAAAACCGAGCTCTGCCACATTATAAGCTAGTTCCCCAGCGCTTTCAAGAATTGTTTTTAGTTCATCTGAACGTTCTCCTTTTATCTCGCTAACGTATCTATTTTCCACAGTAATCTCTACTGGGGATTTAAGGAGACCCAGTTCGCTTATAGTTCCATCCACCACGATGTTTCCCTCTGCGTTCTTGGGTGCTACATATACCTCGCCTGCGGGTAGATTTATACAGCATCCAGGAGCGCGGCACAAGCCTGTATCAGCTTTCCATTTGCATCCCTGAACATCAAAAACGATATCTGTACCAAGATTTGTGGTTATTCTTATCTCTCTTGCTGAACTGAGCAATGAGCGCAAATTAAGGACAAGCTTGCTTACTTTTTCGTAATCAGCAGTCATCCCGCCTGAGACCATCATTTCTTCTGTTATTCCAGGCATTGAGGCCATCCTTGCTCCTCCGCAACCGCATTTCATGCGCGCCTTCGTATGAGAAAGAGATTTACTTGATGGCGCAATCACTACATCAACATTCTTCATCGCCTCTGCAATGGCTTTGGGAGGCTCTATGCCTGGAATAACAGAAGAAATGATGGTCTCAGGCGGGATGACTGCTGATTACGAAAAAGT
>DAHXMQ010000078.1 GCA_027371625.1 Candidatus Methanoperedentaceae archaeon
TAGCATATAACTATTTATAGCTTCAAAATCCTATCTATTCTGTGCCAGAAAGATCTGACATTTTCGATAATGCTCATGTGATAAAGGGGCACTACAAAAGAGACCATAAACACATGTTTGAAAATGATGCGCAGGAATTAGAATTCAACAGCCCAAAGGAATTGCTTGATGAACTAATGATATTGATACAACATAACCGGAGGAAGATCGATGAAATTAAAAGACGTTGAAATTGTAGTTATGAGCGATGAAGAATACGGCGAGCACCTGAACAAACTATTTGAAAGAGTCAGGCGCGGGGAGATTCACGAACTTCCGCCACACAGGATAGTGGCGCGCACAGCAGAAGATATCGGCAAGATATTGACCCGCGAGCGCCTGCGTTTGCTTTCGATTATCAGAGAGAAAAGACCGGAATCTATCAGTGAACTGGCAAGGATGCTTAAGCGTAAGGAATCAAATGTGCACAATGACCTCACGTTCCTAGAAGGGATTGGTCTCCTTGAGTTTAAGGAAGGTAAGAATCATGTCAAGAAAGTGCCTGTTGTTGATTATGATGCGCTGCACGTTACGGTTCCATTGACGGCGTAGGTGAAAGAGTGGCGCTTCCTTTGGTTTCACAGCGCTTATTTCCCAATCCCCTCCGCAATCACCGGCGCCGCGCTCACCACACTCATCCCCCTATCTATCGTATCAGTCGCAATAATCCCCTTTACGCCTGCCCTGAACAACTTCGAGATCGCATTGTTCGAAAAAACAGGATGCACACAGGCTGCGAACACTTCATGTGCCCCCTGCTGCCTGAGAAGCGATATCGTCTCAGCCATCGTTCCCCCGGTTGAAATGATATCGTCGATTATGATAACATCCCTTCCTTTCACCTCGATATTCTTGGGCTGGATCGAAACCGTCTCGCCGCTCAGGCGCGTTTTTTCAAGAAAATCGTAATCTATGCCAAGGTCTTTCGATGCATTCCGGGCGAGGGGGATAGCACCGTCGTCAGGCGCAATAATAAGAGGCTCTTTGAACTTCATATTTTTTATATATCTGCCCAGCATAGGGGTCGCATCGAGATTCGTGGCTTTTGCATCGAAGTAATCAAGAATACTTTCGTTATGGATATTGACAGTGAAAACATTATCAGCCTTTATCGCCCCTGCCATCGCGCGCGCGCTTATGGGTTCACCTTTCTTGAACTGCTTATCCTGGCGCGCATAGCCCATGTACGGTATAACAACATTGATTTTCGAAGCCTCGTTGCATGCGTCGATTAACTGGAGAAGTGAGATGAAATCAGAATCGTTCACAGTGCTCTGGATTATAGTTACTTCTTCGCCGGCAAAATCATCGAGTATGCGTATATATTGCTCGCCGTCAGGGAATCTCTTGAACTCGCTCAATAGGAGGGGGGATTTCATTGCCTCTGCAACTCTTCCTGCAAGCAACTGCGAAGCAGGACCGCCGATTATGTTCAATATTATACCTCATGCCTGTAATAAAAGAGAAAGAATATAAAGAATTGGTTTTTGGCGCATTTTTAAAACTCTATGTGTTAAATCTTGCATATGGTAACTTTGCGTGCTTTGCGTGCTTTGCGGTATGTGATTTTATTCACCGCAGAGAGCGCAAAGTTCGCAAAGAATTTGTTCAACACCAAACTTTTTTACAGTCCCGCCGTCCGCCGCCAGCAGTTTTTGCTCTATCGCGGCACGGTCGTCCTTGAGCGGGCATTTGTCCTCATCCCTTGCCATGCAATTATAGCAGCCGATGCACGGCTTGAGGTTTGCCTCCTTCAGGAAGAGGTATTCAAATTCCACATTGTTCATCGCTGTCATCCTATCTTCGATCATTTTCACGATCTTATAGCCAGAGCCCTTTCCCTTGGGACTCCCCATTATAGCTATTATTTTGGAGTGAACCCCATTTTGTGGACAACCAGTTAAGAAACTTCTCAA
>DAHXMQ010000089.1 GCA_027371625.1 Candidatus Methanoperedentaceae archaeon
TATTGAATCCATTGTTAGAAACACGAGTGGCGCCGAGAACGAAAGCAACGGATACGACTGGAATGAACATTACTGGGGTTATGCCATCGATACAACAAAATGCATCGGGTGCGGGAGATGCGCAAACGCCTGCAAGCTTGAAAACCACGTTCCTTTTGACGAACCAGTTTTTAGAACATGGGTTGAAAGATACAGAACACTGAATGATGGCGAGGTGAAAATAGATTCGCCCAATGGGGGTATCAATGGGTTCGCAGATGATATTGCCCCAGAGGATATCAAAAAGGCTTTCTATGTCCCCAAGATGTGCAACCACTGCGAAAACCCACCCTGCGTGCAGGTCTGTCCTGTCGGCGCCACTTATGAGACAAAGGACGGTGTTGTTCTGGTGGATTATGACTACTGCATAGGATGCCGGTATTGTATCCAAGCCTGTCCCTATGGTGCGAGATACTTCAATACGCAGCGCAGGACTGCTGATAAATGCACATGGTGCTATCACAGGATTACCAAGGGTCTTTTACCTGCATGCGTCGAGGCATGTCCAGTGGGGGCAAGGGTTTTTGGAGACCTGAAGTATCCAGACAGCCCTGTCAATAAAATCCTGAATAAAGAAAGGATAAATGTTCTTAAGCCCGACCTTGGAACGAGACCCAAGGTCTATTATGTCGGGCTGGACATGGAAGTGAGATGATGGATTTAATCTCTGGGTACATATATCCAAATGAAGCCGAAATACAGTGGAGCATACTTATCGTACTATACCCGTATATAACAGGTCTTGTGGCAGGGGCATTCATTGCATCATCGCTGTATCATGTTTTTGGTAAAAAGGAAGTAAAACCTGTGGCAAGGTTTGCCCTCCTCACTGCCCTTTCCTTCCTGTTGGTTGCGACCATGCCATTACTTGCGCATCTCGGGCATCCCGAGCGGGGTATCGAGATCATGTTCACGCCCCATGTTACGTCTGCGATGTCGGGTTTTGGCTACATATACTCATTTTACATGGTTGTATTGGTGCTTGAGATATGGCTTTCCTTCAGGGAGGATGTCGTCAAATTAGCTCTTAATTCCTATGGCTGGAAGTATTTATTATATTCAGCTTTAGCACTTTTTTCATACGATCTCTCGGAAAAGGCGCTGCACGATGATGAGAGACTCGCAAAGAAACTTGCCATCATCGGCATCCCTTCGGCAGCTTTTCTGCACGGGTATGTGGGCTTCATTTTCGGCGGCATTAAGGCAAATCCCTGGTGGTCAACTCCTCTTATGCCCATCATATTCCTGATGTCTGCAATTGTCTCTGGGATAGCGCTTTTGATCTTACTTTATATTATAGCAATGAAGGTTCGAAAACATGCTATCGACCGTAATTGCCTCCATTCACTGGCGCATTATCTATGGGTTTTCCTGATTTTAGACGTTGCTCTTGAAATGCTTGAGCTCATAAGCATGAAGTATGAATCGCTTGAGCAGCTTGAGATAATAAACACGCTGCTTACAGAGAAAATAGCGTTCACCTTTTATGGTGTTCAACTCACGCTTGGCATCTTCATTCCGTTTATACTTCTCTTACTGGTAGGTATGATGAAGAAAAGGGAAAATCTGAAAATGTTTATGATATCTGTTTCATCCATTCTTGTGCTGATAGGCGTATTTGCAATGCGGTGGAATGTGGTCATCGGAGGACAGGAGATTTCCAAGAGCCTGAGCGGCACCCTGACGTATGTACCGGTTTTCTTTGGTCAGGAAGGTCTTCTGCCTGCGATTGTAATAATGATTATTCCATTTATTATTCTGAGGATTGTAACGTATGTCCTGCCCCCCTGGAAGGACATGGAAAAGCAATCGTAAGCTTTTTATTGTATCAAATCATCAGCTTAATATGCGGAACAAAAAAACGGATAGTGAGTTCTGGCTTTAAGATAGGATAAATAACGGTGAAAACGGAAAATGTTTTCAAAAACTAAAATAATGCCATCAATGCATTTATTTATATTGTTATTTGTATATTTGATTGTGTTTATTTCACCCGCAGGGGCATCGCATCTTGATGTTCTCAATAATTCTTGCGTGGATTGCCACAGGACATTATCGCCTTTTACTCCCGAGCAGAGCCGATTCAATGAAATAAGACTGAATCACATTGAAAGAAACATATCCTGCTCGCTTGAATGCCATGAGGATGTCATAAGAAAACAGGCTACCGACAATTTCCAGCAGTGGTCTGATTCTCTTCATTCACAATACTATGTCACCTGCGATGCATGTCACGGTGGGAATCCTGAAGCAGAAACAAAAGCCGGAGCTCATGCTTCGATGAAGAACTCAAGCGACCCGAACAGTACTATTTATTTTAAAAATATCCCGGATACATGCGGAAAATGCCATTCCGATGTTCTTGCTAACTTCAAGAATACCATGCATTATCAGAGACTGAGGGCTGAATCCCGTGCCCCTTCGTGCATTACATGCCACCAGCCGCATACGTTCAAGGTACTAAAGGCATCAGAACTTACCAATGTGTGCAGTGTTTGCCACAATCCGAAGGACAATATTGCACCCCCGGAAGTTCCGAATGAAGCAAAGCAGGCACTCGAAAAGCAGAACGAATTACAGGATGAGATTCTAAAGGCAAAAAATGCCGTTGCTCAGGCAAAAACAGAGGGTATGGATGTCTATACAGCCCAGATGGATATTGATGCAGCAGTTGCAGTCATGAATAATGCCCCAACGCTGTGGCATGGATTTAACCTTAAGGACTTTGACACGCAAATCCAGAGCGGAATAGACTATGCCAGAAACGCCGAATACATAGCATCGGGCACCGAACCGACCCCACGAGCTCCCGCAGCCGGAATAGCCTTCGTGTTGGGAATTTTCGCACTATTGTACTTTTTAAGAAAGCGGTGACTCGATGGATAACATATCACTTGCAGCACTTGTTAAGAGCTGGATTTTAGCCCATAAGCTTCCGATTATAATTTCACTGGGTGTCCTGATAATAGCAGGTGCGGTTTTTACCGAAAAGGTGCTTGAAATCACTGAGAATCCAGAATTTTGCGGAAAGAATTGTCATATAATGAGACCATATTATGATTCATGGAGTACATCTTCACATAACGATGTCCCATGTGTGGATTGTCATTATAAACCTGGATTGATAGGACACATAGAAGGTAAGATCAATGGACTTATGCAGTTCTACCAGTATGAGACTAGTTCTGAAGATTATTCAGGGAAATTGTTTGCGAAAGTCATGGATAAAAATTGTCTCGTCTGCCATGAAAAGCGCATCTTCTCTTCAAATGTTAGTTACCAGGGTATCAATTTCAGCCACAGTAGTCATCTGCTTGAAACGAAAAGGGGAATTCAACTGACATGTACAAGCTGTCACTCCATGCTTGTAATAGGTATGAAGGAGCACCAGTCTGTCACAGACCCGTCATGCAAGCAGTGCCATCCGAATATTCCAGGCAGCAATGATGTCGGGCATATAGTGGTGACGACATCAACCTGCTTCACCTGCCACTTTAGAAATGTACCGGGCAATACCTCTATTTCAGGCTGTCCCTCGTGTCACGGCCCTCCAAAAGAAATGACACAGAACAATTATACAAACTTTAACCATACAGTTCACCTGAGCAGGGGTTACGACTGTCTGACCTGCCATACCAATATATCAACAAATGCAAATGATATTGTACCAAAGGAGAAATGCTTCTCATGCCATAATGTCAAGGACAGTGTGGAAAAATACGACGACTTCAATTTCGTACATACGACACATGTTACGAACAATAAGATTGCCTGTTATAACTGTCATTCCAATGTTGAACACGCTCCAACAATAAAGGAGAATCTATGTGCTACGTGCCACGCCAATGAGCATCCCAAAGACTGGCTTATGACGCACAAGACCCAGGTTTTAATAGGTATGGTTTGCAACGACTGCCACCAGCCAAAGTTCTGTGCAGACTGCCATGCCACTGGAAAAGCAAGCATTTTGCAAGAAAGTAATCACAGTTGAATGGAAAAATCAGGGGTTTTCTGTCTTCTCCTGCATCTGCCGCATAGCCTCTTCGTACTCAAGCGGATGCTCGTGTTTCATCTGCTCTTCCGACAGGTTGCCTGTGAGCCAGGCTTTTGACATCGGGAATACCTCAGGGCTGTAATGGACGTTCCACCAGTGGACTATGAAAATAAACATGGCTGCCAGCAATGCCTCGTCCGTGTGAATAATGGTTGAAAGCTGCACATATGCGTATGGTACGTACTTCATGGCTACGAACGGGAACATCATCACAAGTCCAGTTACACCCATCATCACCATTCCCCAGAAAGCTCCCCAGTAATCAAATTTTTCTTTCCAGCTATACCTGCCATATTTCGGTTGCTCTGCCTTCCCGAAGTAAAAGAGTATTGTCTGCCAGAAATCCTTGGCATCCTTTAGATTCGGCAATATCTTCCGCTCGAACAGCGGCTCTTTATCAACAAAGAGATGATAGCCAACGTGGTATGCTCCAAGAACAACCAGTACAATACCAGCGGCATGATGTATCTGCGTCCTCATCCAAAATCCACCGAGGAGATTAATAATTACGGGGGACCACCATGCATCAGGGAATTTAAGAGGCATGCCGCTGATTACCAAAAGCATGAAAGTCCCGATCATTACCCAGTGCTCTACAAGCTGATTTAATGTAAACCTTTTGAATGAAACTTCGCTCAAAACACCGCCTCCTCTGTCAACCGATTCAGAAACTTCAATTAATTTCTGCCTTTTCATGCTACCATCTCCTCTGAATTTTAACCCGCGAGAGGAAATCCAGAATCACCATGCCTGCAAAAATGCCTATAACACCTGTTGTGAGTATCTTGAAAAATGCTGCTATCCAGTAAGCGAGATCAAACGGTCCCAGGAAATAGTATTTCATGCCTGGGCTCATGTCCGTCATGTTGAAAACCAGTTTATCCGTATGCAGAGACTCCTTATCGTGGACAATTCCCTCTGCAACATTTGCATCGAATTCGGCTCCATGATGACAGTTTGGTTTTCCGCATGTCTTCGGAAGGTTAGCAGGGTATGTGCTGGAATTCGGATCCTGGGGAGATTTTGTGTTGTGGTTCCCGTGGCAGTCTGCGCAGGTAGCTACTACCGTGTAGCCGTGGCTCAGAGCCTTCCAGTGGAAGGATTCCTTATAGGTATTAAATCGGTCTGTTTTAATCCCGTAGTACCATGCGCTCATCAATTCCTTGTTCGAGTGGCATTTTGCACAGGTTGCAGGGCTGTTCTGGCGGTTTACAGACGAGTTCGGGTCTGATATTGCACGAATTTCATGGACGCCGTGGCAATCCGTGCATGTTGCAGCATCGGTATGACCTTTTGAAATCTGTTCCCAGTGGATGCTTGTCTTGTAGTCCTTTGCTTCCTGCGGATGGCATTTGGAGCAGATGTTTGTTATATTCTCTCGAGTTGGTTTGCCGATGAAATCTCCCGACATCACCTGGTATGTAATCACAGTGGCATTTGTCTGTGGCTTTCCGCCATGACAATCCGTGCATGTTAAATCACTCTGGTAATGGATATTATTCCTGAATTGATCCACTACCTGCGTATGGCAGTGGTAACATGTAACATCTTCCTGAGCAGCAGAAACGGTAGCAATTGATATAGAGAATGCAATCACCAGAAACAGTGTATATTTATTGGAGTACAGGTTCTTTTTTGCGGGTAACATTTTCCTATCCTTTATCCTTTAAGAGTCCCGTTTTTCCCGTTTTATTCCATATTATTTTCTGACCTGATGCCTTATATAATTTATCATTTTTTTTATCATTATTTTATATGTTGTTTTAATGCAATGTGAACTGGCGTAATCTACTGGGGGAAACCATAAATTAACCGTAACTCTCCCTTTTTTACGTAATATTCTCAATCCCCAATTTTTCAATCAACAATCGTGTTTTCTTCGGAACCTCTGAAACAACCCGGTTATCTCCGATCTTGACATTGAAGACTCTTGAAAGATGCAAAATTTCAATCCCTCCAAGGTCTGATTTTAACGCTTTTATTTTCTTCTATCTGCCTTTTATGATTCTAAGGACATACCGAAAAATAACATAGTAAATTTTATAATGTAAGCCATCCTATATAATGGCATGGAGACTTATAGGCAATATACATGGTGGCTAAAAGCCCTCTCAGGAGCAGATGAAGTCCAAGCAAGACGTTTTGCGG
>DAHXMQ010000098.1 GCA_027371625.1 Candidatus Methanoperedentaceae archaeon
GGTTTCGTACGAGCCATGCATAAAACTTGCTGGCGCAAAACCGGTTTGGGTTCCCACGAATCGTAACACTTTCACACCAGAAGGATTGGCAGATTACGTAACAAGAGAAACAAAACTCATAGTTGTAAACAGCCCGTGCAATCCCACAGGCAGCGTATATGGCAAGGAAATCCTGAAGGAGATTGTCGATATCGCAGTTGATAAGAATACCATGGTTTTATCGGATGAGATTTACGAGAAAATCATCTACGGCAGGGAGCACATAAGCATAGGTTCAATGGATGGAATGCATGACCTGACCATCACTGTCAACGGGTTCTCGAAGGCTTATGCAATGACCGGATGGAGACTCGGCTATGTGAGTGCGCCGACGAAAATCTACGAGCAGATGCTGAAGCTCCATTCACATTCCGTCAGCCAGGCGACCTCGTTCGTGCAGTATGCAGGCATAGCTGCTCTTCAGGGAGACCAGAACTGTGTTGCTTCGATGGTCGAGGAATTCAGGAAACGAAGAGACATCCTGATCAAAGGATTGAACGAACTCGGAATCAAATGCGCAATGCCGGACGGCGCTTTCTATGCCTTTGCGGATGTTAGCGCGTACGGAAGCGGAGAAGAGGTGGCTGAACTTCTCCTCAACAAGGCATTCGTTGCCACAACGCCGGGCGCAGCTTTTGGCGAAGCCGGAAATGATTTTATCAGGATATCGTATGCAACCTCGCAGGAGCGCATAAGAGAGGCGCTTAGAAGGATGGAAGCGGTTTTATTGCATTAAAATCGTCACCCTTTGCTGTAAAGGTCGGAGTAATTCATGAAGTCGGTTCAAGCTCTGTTATAATATAAAGCAAGCTTCCGAATATTAAGAACTGACCGTCTGCCACAGCATCGCACAAAAGATTTATCCTTTTTACTTTCTCAAAGGAGAAAATGTAAAAAACAGCATAAACCATGCCAGCAGCCAACAGGCAAGTAAACTTTGAGGATAGGTAAGCTGAGCACAGGAACAAATCGACGAGTCCAAAAAGTAGGTTTAAGCATGCAAGAAAAATTATAGTTCTCCGCACCCCAAAAACTACAGGTATTGTTTTTACTCCTGAAGCGGCGTCTCCTTCGGTATCCCGCAAATCAAAAATGACAGAATTTATAAACACCAGTGTGAAAAAGAAAATAACTACAACGAGAGCCGCAACAGCTACATTGGATGAATTGGAGTAAACCGGAAGCAGCGTGGGAGTTGATGCCCATGCAAATGCGACTACAAGATTTTTGACAAAGGGTATCTCTTTCAACCTTCTATATTTGAATTTCTCAGGAAGCCATGTTATGCTGTACAAAATGCCGCAGATGAGCGGAATCGCTGATATCAATGCGGTTTTTACTCCGTAGCGGACAGCCAGCGCAATTGCCAGAATATACGCAAGTATAGCTGAAGTTGAGAGAACTTTCCCATAACGACTGGTAAAAGAAAATCTGTCTGAGTGGTTTATTGCATCCTCCTTCTCGTCAGTTTTACGGTTGATGTTGTAAACTGAGAAAGTTGCCAAAAACATTATGGCAAGCAAAGATGGACTGTATGGCATATGCTGCATGGTGCAGGAGATATAGACCATTGAGGCTCCTGCTATTGAAAGGTAAATGGAACTGTAAATCAAGAGATAAAATGCATCTGCGATTTTGTGAATTATGCATGATTTGAGTCCTTCCCACCAATCCATGCATTCCAAGAATCACGAAGGGATTAACATTAATTGCGATGACGAATATTCATCAGAGCGATGAAGATTAATCAGCCAGATTAACATTAATCTGAGCGATGAACTTTAATGAATATAATTAAAATTAATCACAGTAATAAATATATAGAAGAATTGCTTACGGTTAGCATAGGCTTGTAACAATGGGTGGGAAAAACGCAGAAGACCACTGCGTTATACAGCCTGAATGAATATAGGAGGAAATGGTATGATAGAAAGAATGAAAAAATCAATAAGCTTAGCCATCGCCATGCTAATAGTGATGGCAACGATAGCCGTGCCTGTGGCAATGGCTGAGACGAATACAACAAGAGGTGCAGAAGCTTCCGGAGCAGGGTGCGGTACTTGTGGGGCACAAAATACCAATGGGAGTTGTGGATGCTGTGGAGATAAAGGAATTATATCAATAACCGGTCAACAACTAAATGGAAGTGAGAAAAATAAGGCAGTTGCAATAGCTCTTGCATATCCGAAAGTTAAAGATATACGGCAGATATTGCTCGATAAGGGGTTCAGACCGAGCGTAAATGATTCCATGGCAATGGAGATAACAAAGGTTAACGAAACAGGAACATACAATATCACTCTTGTAATAATCCCTTACGATAGAACTGATGGAGTACATGCCTCGATTATATTTGGCACTGGAGATGATGGCACAGATGCATTTTACATTAACGGGTTAAACTGGGATTGTTGGACGAAATGTGCTGGAACTAGCTGTGTAACATGT
>DAHXMQ010000110.1 GCA_027371625.1 Candidatus Methanoperedentaceae archaeon
ACCTTATCAACCCATCGATAGAACTCAGGGTCTTTCCTGTTGCGGGGTCTTTCCAGTTCGACCCTCAAATCAGCCACGATTTTTCCCGGGCGCGGTGAAAGGATGATTATGCGGTTCGCCATATATACCGCTTCCTCAACATTGTGGGTCACCATGATTACGGCATCGGGAGGCATGGTTTTATCAGCCCATAGCAGCAGGAGTTCATCTTTTAAGTTCTGCGCAGTAAGCGCATCGAGCGATGAGAACGGCTCATCCATGCACAATAATATTGGCTCCACTGCGAGCGCACGCGCAAATCCGACTCGCTGCTTCATTCCTCCTGAAAGCTCACGCGGATAAACCTTTTCAAACCCGTCCAGCCCCACGGCTTTTATATACTTGCAGGCAATTTTCCCCTTGTCTTTTACACTTTTTAGCGACTCAAGTACAAGTTCTATGTTTTCCTGGACTGTAAGCCACGGAAAGAGTGCGAAATTCTGGAAAACCATGGCTACCTTGGAATTATCTGGGGAAATCACTTTGCCTTTAAAAAGCACTTCGCCTGATGTGGGGTTTTCAAGTCCCACGATTATTCGCAAAAGTGTGCTTTTTCCGCATCCTGAAGGACCTACGATGCATATAAAATCGTTGTCCTCGACCGAGAAACTGACATTGTCAAGAACAAGTATCTTATTGCCGTTTGTTTCATAGGTTTTCGATACGTTCTTTATTTCCGCAAGCATTCATGCCTCTTTAATCGAATTTATATTTAGTCAGCGCCTTCCTGTACAGCGGCTGCCATATAAGCCTGTTCAGGAATATAATGGTTACAGACAGGGCAAGCACGGACAGTATGACCATGCCTGAATCAGGCGTTTCGAACGTGGCTTTGTCAAGCAGGTATCCTATCCCGAACAGATGATATTCCTGTCCCTTAAAGGTAATATATTCAGCCACGATCAACGTGTTCCATCCCCCGCCCCATGCGGTTATGCTTCCGGTCACAAACGAGGGGAACATTGCGGGTATGAGAACCTTCTTCCAGTAGAGCTTTCCTTTAACTCCGAACGCGGTCGCAGCATTCTCCAGTTCTTTTGGCATCGCCTTCACCCCTGCAATCAGGTTAAAAAGAATGTACCACTGCATTCCAGTAAGTATGAGAATAATTGCTGCGATTTCAAGGTTACCTTAACTTATAAAAATCACGACCAGTGCGGGGAAAAGCGCAATCGCAGGGATGGAGGCTACAACTTCGATAAAAGGTATGAGATATGATGATGCCTTTTTACTTTTTGCTATATAATATGCAGCCGGGATTGTCCATGCAATACAAATCAGGTACGCAGCGCTTAACCTGAGGAATGAATACACTATGGCAAGCGGAATGGAATAAGCGTCAGATGGCAGGTTCAGCAGCAGTTTATTGATGGAAACAAGAAGTACATAGAAAACATACGCAAGCGCTGAAATTATGATAGCATAACCAAGGGATTTTGAAATAATCTTAATCCATCTGTGCCTATGGAAGACGATGTACACGGTGACCGTAATTTTTGAAAAAGCCTCGAAAATAAACCTGAATGAGTATTTTATTATTTTTGTGTTAAAAATGAATCTTCCAGGTTTTTTCTCGCCTGCATATTCATAGGCGTATTTGTCAGCCCATGACTGCATAGGCTTCCATATAAATAATTCAAGTAATAATATAATAATTACCAGCACCGACAATCCCACGAGCATAAGGGGAATTTTCCCTGAATAGGTCGTATCTATCAAAAAGCTTCCAAGTCCAGGAAGCTTATATGACTCTTTTCCTGCCGATATAATCTCGGAAGCGACCAGGAAAAACCAGCCAACAGACCACGAAACGATGCTGTTATAAACCATTTTAGGAACGCAGACAGGAAGGGTGAGGTTCTCAAGGCGCTGCCATCCGTGGAGCCCAAAACTGTCGGCAGCCTCCACAAGCTCTTTCGGTATAGTAGTTAAGGACTCATGCACTCCGAAAGCCATGTTCCACGCCATGCTCGTGAAAATCAGGAAGATGGCAGCCACCTCAACACCAGGTCTGCCCGGGAGCAAACCTATGAAAAAAAGAATGGCTGCCGGGAAGAACCCCAGGATTGGCACCGACTGGAGGATATCAAGAACAGGCAGCATAAGCTTGCGGGCTGTTTTATTTGTTGCAGCCGTATAACCGTATGATAATGCAAAAAAGAGCGAAAAGATGTATGCGGCGCTCATTCGCAGGAAGGACGAAACTGCATAGTAAGGAAGTTTTTCGAGTTCTGAAAAATCTGCAATGTCAAAAAAATAGAAAGCTGCTGTGACTGAGATCAGGAATAATATAATTATGAGGATAACATGTCCTTTTTTCATCGGCTAATTGCAGTCACAGCATATATATAATTCTTTTTAGGTAAGATCGCGCTTTCGCAGCCTCCCGCCGGCTATCTGTCCTACGATGTCAGATAGCACGAGCAGCGGAATGGCTGTCCAGTTAAGACCTGAGAGTATCCTCAATAAAAATACGAATGGAACGGGAACATGCACTGCCATCATCCACTGCCTTGAGAACCGAGAGGCATTACTCCTCAAATATCCAAAAGGCAGGTTGAGCAGAAAAACTATCAGCATTAATTCGTTGATGGACATTTTTTTCTTCCTACTATCCAATCTCTATTTTGAATCTTTTGGTTTATGTAGTTTGTGCTTAATTATATCCTGCATGCACATCCCCGAACTTCTCGCCCCTGCCGGCAGCAAGGAAGCCCTCATAGCAGCAGTCGAGAACGGAGCCGATGCTGTGTATTTCGGCGGAAAAGCATTCAGTGCAAGGCAGTATGCCTCGAACTTCACCTGTGAGGAGCTTGAATGGGCAATCGATTATGCGCATGTGCGAGGCGTCAGAGCATACATAACCGTGAACACGCTAATCAAGGACTCTGAGCTTGAAGAAGCCTGCGATTATCTCCGGTTCCTCTGCAATGCAGGGGCAGATGCCGTTATCGTGCAGGATCTCGGTGTCCTTCGTTTATTGCGCGAGCAACTTCCCGAATTTCCAGTCCATGCCAGCACACAGATGACGATACATAATCTTGAAGGCGTGAAGTTTTTGAAGGAGATGGGCGTGAAGCGCGTGGTGCTTGCACGTGAGTTGTCGCTGGATGAAATAAAGCGGATAAAATCGCAAACCAACATGGAGATTGAGACTTTTATCCATGGCGCCCTGTGCTTTTCATACTCGGGTCAATGCCTACTCAGCAGCATGATAGGAGGCAGGAGCGGGAATCGTGGCTATTGCGCCCAGCCGTGCAGGAAGAAATATCGAATTGACGAAACAGAAGGTTATCTTCTCAGCCCGAAAGACCTCAACATGAGCGAACATATACCCGCTCTGATAAAAGCAGGCATTGACTCTTTCAAGATAGAGGGCAGAATGAAAAGGCATGAATATGTTGCTGGAGTGGTTCGAATATACAGAAATCTAATCGAGAGATATTTTGAAGAGCCGGAGAGCTTTCGGGTATCGGAAACCGAGAAGCAAATGCTGCTTGCGCTTTTCAACCGCGGGTTCACCACAGGATATTTTTTCGGAAATCCGGGAAATGAACTGATGAGCAGAAATTACCCTTACAATATCGGCACTGAGATCGGCACGGTTGCCGGTTATGACAGCAGGAAAAAATTACTTTCAATATGCCTGAAAGCGCCGCTTAGAGTGGGAGACGGCATTGGAACAGGAGGAGAGGGAATTGTCGTCAGGAGCATGTATGTCAACAACCAAAGGGTAAGCTCAGCAAGTTCAGGGCTGGTTAAGATACCGGGCGATATCGAGGTCAGTAAGGGCAGCGCAATTTTCAAGACTCACGACAGCAGGCTCATGGCTTCGCTAGAAGCAAAACGCATCAGGAAAATCCCAATAAAAATTTCTATTAAAGCCAGAATCGACGCACCTGTCGAATTCAGCATCAATGACGGTGAGAATGAAATTACGGTTCATGGCGGAATTGCCAGCAGGGCAGAGAGTAAACCGATTTCAAAGGAATCGATAGCAGTGCAGTTAAAAAAGCTTGGGAATACTGTTTTTGAGGCGCAGGAGATTTCATTCAATTTAGGCGAGAACATTTTCATTCCGGTTTCTGAACTGAATGGGCTTCGCCGCAATGCGATTGCCATGCTTGAAGAGAAGCGGGCGCAGAAATGGAAGCTGCGGTGCAAGAGACCAACTTTAACCACTGAAATAAGAAATGAAAAAATCAAGCCAGTTCTGGCTGTTAAGATCACTACCATCGAAGGATTTGAAGCTGCTGTTGATGGCGGCGCCGATGTTGTTTATATTGGCGGGGAAGGGTTCGATAATAACGAACCGCAGATGAACGCCCCGAGTCGCGCATCGGGAGGGCGCATCCACGTCAACCGTTGCGCCAGTTTGCGTCGCCCACACATATGGCAAAGCCATACGTGGAGATACGTGTCTATGCACGGCGGCGGGCATGACGCCGATGAACGCAGATTTATAGAAAGGGAAGATTACGAGCATGCCATCGTTTACGGGTGCAAAAGGGGTGCAAGTGTGTTTATCAGCACGCCAAGAATAGTTAAAGAAATGGATTGCTTGAATACGGATTTAGGTGCTGACGGATTCCTTGTTTCCAATCTCGGAGTTTTATATCATCTTTGCGGTCTGGACATAGTTAAACCGATGATCATAGATTATCCTTTCAACGTATTCAACAGGCTGACACTGGAACATCTTTCAAATTACAGCCAGAGGGTAACGCTATCGCCAGAACTAACGCTTGATGAAATCCGAAACCTTACGCCTTATGGTGAAACCGAATGCATAGTGCACGGCAATTTTCCCTTGATGGTCTCTGAGCATGATCTTGCAGGTTGCCTTTTCCCGGACTGCGGGAAGGATGTGTTGTTAAAGGATGAGAAAGGCTTTGCTTTTCCTGTAAAAACCGACATGCAGGGAAGGACTTATGTGATGAACTCCCGCGAGCTGTGCATGCTCGAATATGTGCCTGAGATTATGGAAGCGGGTGTGGGATGCCTGAGGATAGAGGCGGGGATGTACGACTGCGATATGACCAGAAAGGTTACGAGGGCGTACAGGGAGGCGATGGATAAGAGGATGGGAAAACGTTGCGAAGGGGAATATACTACAGGGCATTATTTCAGGGGAGTGGTGTGAGGATAAAATTCCCGCTTTTGAGTGAAAACGCCAAGTTAATATAAGACTTAGTTGATACTATCTGAAAGTGGCGTGCGCTATTTTCGGCACATACAAATGGAGGAGATTCGATGCCTGAGACGGCTGAAACTGAGAAGCTCAAAATTACAGTACTGAAGAAAGTTGGAAACAGCATCAACCCAACTAAGGCTCCAGGACCATCAAACCATTGGGTTGGTCGTAAGAAGATCCATGCTCGATTCTGCCGTACAAATGATCGTTCCCCCAACCTGTTCAAATTCAACATAAATCCAAACACATTAGAGGCGGATTACGAGTTGTGGATTTGTGGTGAGGTTGGCTTATTCTACTTGCTGCCGACATCAGTCATGCAAGCTATCTACGATGATCCTGAAGCTTATCCCGATTATCGCCATCCAGAGATTCGTGTAGTGTCGGTTGATGTTGCTAAAGACAAAGTGACCTACAAGACAGGGGGCGGAAAGTTGGATATAGCACGATACCGAAATAAGACTCTTTGAAAAAAGTGGCGAGGAAAGAGCTTAACAGCATGCACTAATCGACACTCAATCATTTTAAATCCTCCGATATTTCTGCGCAAAACATTAGGCGAAATCAAAATATGCTTTAAGGGAAATATAAACATACAATGAAAAAAGAAATAAAACCAATGGAAAAAAATAATAGTGAAATAAATGTGAACGGTAAAACAAGAGAAAAAGCATTAGAAGAGTTCATCAAAAGTATAAAAACAAAACACGGAGCTAAAATTGACCGTATAATCCTGTTCGGCTCCTATGCGCGCGGAGATTATCGAAAAGAAAGCGACATAGACGTGCTTGTTATCTGGAAGGGCGATGAGGTCGAGGGATGGAATTCTCTTGAGAGGGAGGCAGTAGAGATTCTATTTAAATACGGCTTGTTCATATCTTTAAAAATAATATCGCCCAACGAATACAGCGCGATGAAGGAAATGGATTTCCCGTTTATAAGAAATGTCTCTGCTGAAGGTGTTGTTGTTGGATAGGATACAATGCCATCTTGAGGAAGCTGAAGAAAAGTTCGCCTCTGCAAAACTATTATTGCAAAATGGGTACTTCAAGGATGCAGTAAGCCGGGCATATTATTGCATGTACAATGCGGCAAGAGCATTGCTGCTTACCAAGGAAATATCTCCCAAAACGCATAAGGGACTCATCTCCAAGTTCGGGGAAGAGTTCATGAAGATGGAAGACGATGCGAAAAA
>DAHXMQ010000118.1 GCA_027371625.1 Candidatus Methanoperedentaceae archaeon
GTTATAATACCAACGGAGTATCAAAAAAGAATATATGCCAACGAACATTATCACTGTACTTGCATCAAGATATTTTAAAGAAGATGGAGAGTATATTTCAATTATATTAAGAATAGCAATTATCAAAAGTACTAACCAAAAAGCATGATGTCCTGCTTTATCGGTATTTTTTGTAACTCGTTCGTCTGGTATAAAATATTCTTTGGGTTTTGTGGACACGTACAAACCAGTGACCAACAGAACCAATCCTCCCAGAATAAGACCGCCTCCGATAAATATCGGCGGGATAAAAAAAGAGATAATTAACCCTAATAATATCATTCCCAGACTCATTCCAAAGAAACGTAAAATGTCTTTATCTTTTCTGAATTTCATCAGACCACCAGCATCTATATTCTGAATGTTGTCTATTTATAACATAATGTTATGTATATATAACATTTTTGGTTTTCTCTTTGTAAGTAGAATTACTTAGAAGGGGGCAATTATTCATGAAGCACATTCAACAACCTCAGCATTTCCCCGACATCCGTTGTCATAGGCTGGCAGCTAAAATCCCGGCACACATACGCCGTGGCTTTGCCTTCGATGCTTTGCATGTATTTCGTATAAGGTGCGAGATTGACAATTTCAGGCTCCTCACCGATGGGGCGGAAAATCACCACTTTTTCAGGTATAAACTCCCTTCGCAAGACTGCGAGCATATTTTTGGTATCCTGAGCCTGCAAATCCCCTGCAATAACCACTTCGCTTGAACCAAGAGCAAAATCAATCGCCGACATGAGCATGGTATGTGCAGCAGGCGCCTGTGAAATGCTTCTGGAGAATGCCATTCCAATCTGCGCCGCTCTTCTCTCAAATTCGGGATTGGCTGTCATTTTACCAAGACGAATCAAATCCAGCATTGCCACCGAGTTGCCCGAAGGCAGAGCGCCGTCGTATATTTCTTTCTTGCGAACAAGCACTTCCTCGGCATCATCCGCTGTCAGATAAAAACCAAAGTTTTCCCTGTCCCAGAAATGCCTAATCATGTCATCGCAAAGCTCAAGTGCTTTCTTCAGATAACGTATCTCAAATGTGATTTCATAGAGTTCTATCAATCCCCAGATAAGAAAGGCGTAATCGTCAAGAAAAGCCGCAACCGCCGCTTCTCCTTCCCTGTAGCGATGATAAAGCCTGCCTTCCTTATCGATCATTTTTAAAAGAATAAAACCCATGGCTTTCTCGGCAGCTTTCGCATAAGCAGGCTCATCAAAGACCTGCGCTCCCTTTGCGAGAGCAGCTATCATCAAACCGTTCCAGTCCGTTAATATCTTATCGTCCTTAGCCGGGTGTATGCGTTTTTCACGTGCATCAAAAAGTTTGCGCCTGGCAGCTTCGATGCGATTCACAAGCTCTTCTACAGGAATCTTTAGGGCAGATGCGTTCTCAGAAAAGGATTTTGTTAAATGAAAAATATTTCTTCTTGTGTTCTTTCCTTCCGGAAAATTGCCATCTCTTGCGATATTGTAAACTTTTCTTACAAGCTCAGCCTCTTCCCCTGAAAGGATCGACTGGATTTCATCTTCAGTCCACAGGTAGAACTTTCCTTCCTCCCCTTCGCTATCTGCATCCTCACCTGAATAAAAACCGCCTTTTGAAGAAGCCATATCCCGCAGCACATAGGTAAAGACCTCGCAGCATGTTTTCCCGTATTCCACTTTCCCTGCTGCCTGGTAAGCCTCCATGTACGCAAGAGCCAGCAGCGCCTGGTCATAGAGCATCTTTTCAAAGTGCGGCACGAGCCATCGTGAATCTACAGAGTAGCGGTGGAACCCAAAGCCAATGTGGTCGTAGATGCCGCCTTTTCGTATGGAAGCGAGCGTTTTTTCCACCATGAAAAGAGCCATCTTATCCCCCGTGCGCCGCCAGTAGCGCAGAAGAAATGTGAGGTTATGAGGTGTTGGGAACTTTGTAGCATCGCCAAAACCGCCGTGCTCTTCATCGAAAATCCCCAGAAGCTGCCCGTACGCAGCGTGCAGAACGTCTTCGCCCAATTCTTCTCCCCGCACTGGTATGTCCTTGAGGGCAGAAAGGTTCTGCTCAGCGAGTTTTTTCACCTCTTCTCGCTTCGAATTCCAGAGGTTTTTTATTCGAGGGATAAGCTCAAGCATCCCTATCCGTCCGGATTTACTTTCCTTCGGGATGTATGTGGCTGCAAAAAAGGGTTCCTTGTCAGGCATCAGGATCATGTTGAGGGGCCAGCCGCCGCTTCCTGTCATTTTCAGGCAGGCTTTCATATAGATGCTATCGATATCAGGACGCTCTTCACGATCGACCTTTATGCTCACAAAAGCATCGTTCATCAATTCTGCCACCTCGTCGTCCTCGAAGGATTCCTTCTCCATCACATGGCACCAGTGGCAGGTGGAGTATCCTATGGACAGGAAAACGGGTTTGTCCTCTTTTTTTGCCTTCTCAAAGGCATCCTTTCCCCAGGGATACCAGTCAACCGGATTGTATGCATGCTGGAGCAGATAAGGGCTTTTTTCGTTTATGAGGCGGTTCGGGCGCCTGGATTTATTTGCCATCAATCATTATTTAGCATCCATTGTATTAATACGGCAGCCTCATCTGTTTACCGCAACTCAGACACGTTGTGGTTATACGGGAGCCACGAAGCCTCGTGCGCGCGCTTTCGCCCTGCACAAGATAGGCATGGCAGTGCTTGCATATCCTGCGCTTTAGCTCCTCCGGCATCCTGACGCGGTATCGCATACTGAGGCGCCTCGCAAGCTGCACATAGCGGTTGCTGCGCTCAGGATGGGTTCTGAATTCCTGCTCGGCAAGCTCGAAAAGCCGCTCTATGCGCTGGAATGCCATGTCCTTTGCCCAGTCTTTTTGCTTTTTGCGCACAAAAATTCTCCCTATACAGGCGTTTCCTGCAACCACCGCCTCTCCAGAATAAACTTCCATGCAGGGATTATTTCAACCTCACCCAATTTTCCCTCCTTTTCCATATCTACAATCATAGTCTTTTTAACCTTGCTCTCGAATTTCCCTATAAATTTCCTGACCTGTTTCAAATCCTTTTCCGTCCGCTTCACTTCGATTGCTACCAGTTTGTCGTTTTCCTCGATTACAAAATCTATTTCAAAACCATCTCTATAAAAGAATTTTGCATCGGTTTCTGACGCCACAACATTTTCAAGCAATTTTGGAAAAATCCTATCCATGTCCAGATTAAAAACAAACGCAATGTTGGGGGTATTGAAATACGCTTTTTTCAGCTTTCTCAGGCTCGCTATAGGGCTTCCTCGATAATTGAAAACAAATCTTATCAACAACCCAAACTCCAGATATTCAAAATAATTCGCAACAGTTCTTTGGTCTTTCCCCAGATTCTTGGAAATCTCCCTGTAATTGATAATCATGCCCGGGTTTTTCCCCAATAGGTAAACCAGACTCTTAAGAAGCTCTACGTCCTTAAGCCCGAATTCTTCAGGTAAATCTTTGTAAATTATTCTTTCGATAATATTATTTAAAATATATTTTCTTGCGAAGTCTTCATCGTCCTCGGTGGCGAGTTCTGGAAAAGTGCCGTATTTTATGTATCTGTAGAAAAGTGGAAGCAACTCGCGGTTCCAAAGTTCAGGTTTTTCTCGTATCTTTTTGACTTCCTTGCCGTTCATTTCAAGAAATTCTTCAAAGGACAGAGGTCTGAGCAGAAAATCCAGAACCCGTCCAGCAAGGCTTTCTCTGGATTTTTTCCTCAATCCAACCGAGGCTGAGCCAGAAGTAAAGAATTTAACATCAGGATACAAATCATAGTAAATCTTTAACTTGTTTTCCCAATCCTTCACTTTTTGTATTTCATCAAGGAACACATACACCGTTTCTTTCATTTCTTCAAAAGCCCTGCCCAATACGAATTTCTGATAAGCCTCCAGCACTTCTTTAAGATCAAAGGCGATTTCATCAAACGAGAAATAAAGCAGGTTCTTTGAGTCTGTATTTTCTATAAGCTTGGAAATTATCTGGAACAAAAGGGTAGTCTTTCCGATCCTTCTTAAACCCCATATCAGGATTATCTGCCTTTTTTCAATGTACTTGGTAATTTCGAAATATGCGCTCCTTTTGTATTCCTTTAACCACGCTTCTCTTACCTTTCCAGTTTTCCACCACGGATTGAATCTTTCTAAATCCTCTATTGTAGCCATAAACTACATTATGATGCTATAAATATTTAAATTTTATGACATTATGATGTCATTATTTTTTAAAAAAGAAAAGAAAACTATATCTTGAGAACCACATCCGCCACTGCAAACCCCAGCAAACACAGACTCACTGCGGCATTCACATTAAAGAACGCCACCGGAATATTCGTAAAATTATCAGCCTTCACAAGCGTATGCTCATACAGGATCAAAAGCGCAATAACAACAAGCCCCGTTTTAAAAATAACCCCAAGCCCAAGCACATACATCAACCCGACCAGCAGCGCCAGCATCAGGACATGCGCAACAAATGAGAGGTTAAGCGCAGCCCTGGCGCCGAACACGGTAGGAACCGAATAAAGCCTGTTCTCACGGTCAAAATCAATATCCTGTAGCGAATATATCATATCGAACCCCGCGACCCAGAAGGTGACCGCAAACAACAGCAAAAGCATCGCGACCTCAGGTGCGCCTAAGGGAATATTGAAGGCGCGGGTCACGGCAAGCCAGCCTCCCACAGGCGCATAGGCGAGGTTCAGCCCGAGAACGAAATGCGAAATCGGCGTGAACCGCTTAAGATAAGGATAGATGATCGAGGTTAGCGGAATAATTGGTGAAAGTTTCAGCAGCAAAAGATTCTGCGGGTCTAATCTGTAGGCTGAATAGAACAGCAGGAAATAC
>DAHXMQ010000121.1 GCA_027371625.1 Candidatus Methanoperedentaceae archaeon
CTTGGACGGGTTCCCGGACACCCGAAAGCACTGGATAGGCGCACAGTGAAAACCCATCGATTGGGCATCAGCGAGCATCCGGCCGGTCGGACAGCCCTGGGTGACCTGAATACCGGCCTCGTAGCTGCCCCTGGCGGTCTTGTCGGCGGCAGCGGTCGCTTCCTCCCCCTCGCCAAACCTCTCCCTGTAGACACGTGTATTCCATGTGGGTTCTTGTATGCTCTTTCGGCGTGCGTTCAAGGGATTCCTCGGAATAGAAACGGGTATTCTCAAGAAGAAGGATGTCACCATTACCAATCCTCCTGATAGAATTAATGGCATGGGAACCGAAAATGTCATCGATATAATCTACGTGTTTACGCATTAATCTTGATAATAGTCTTGAATGTGGCTCCATGGTGGTAAAATCGCTTTTACCTGGTCTGCTCTGGTGGGAAAGAATCACTACTTTTGAATCCTCAAGCTCCCTGAGGGTTGTAAGGTGGCTTCTGAACCTGCTGTCATCAAGAATAATCCCTTTCGGATCCATGGGCGAGTTTAAATCAAGCCTGCATAAAATCGTTTTCCCCTTAAGGTTTATGTCATCGATGGTGAGATAATCCCGCATCATAGAATGGATTTAATTCTAAGAGGATGGCAATAAATATAGCGATAACCAAGGAAGATTTACTGAAGATATAAACGCAGATTTACAATATGGTACCACGCCGTCAGGCGGCGCCTCACGGGGTCTGGGGGCTTGCCCCAGCGCTTGCTGATGAAGGATGCCTATTCTAAATGTTTATTTCAACATCATACACTTTTTCTGGGTTCTCTTTGTGAATCTTCCAGAACACATCTTCGCCCCATTCCGATATGAGCTGTCTTGTCCTCTTCGGGACGGTTTTCGGTCCGAGCACCGCGCCGGGTCTTTCAGGGTCGTCGATGTAATCCGTTTCCATCATAAAGCGCGTACCTTCTTTGAGGGCATTCTGCATAGCTTCCTCGTTTGCAAGCACGCTTGGGAAAATACCGATTCTCTCGCAAACTTTCACCATGGGCGGCGCAAAATGCTTGATGACCTTCTCAGGAGGTAATCCAGCATCTCTGGCAATCCCTGCTATTTCCACAAGCCCCTCCTCCGTGGCGCTCTCGGTATGCAACTGCACCGCGCATCCCGCATCCTTCGCAAGCTCGAAACTGCGGCGCATGATGTCATTGGAGGCATCCCATATTTTTGGCTCCACCTCATAGTGGGGGCGCCCTGACTTCAATCCAATGGCTTTACCCTCGCGCACGTATTCGCATGCGAGCTCAAGCCCGCCTTTCATGAGCTCCACGGCGCTTGGCAGCCCGAGGCGCTCCGAAAGCCTGTTTATCTCGGCAGGATGCACGCCAAGCACAACGAACACCTTCACTTTTTCGACTTCCTCGGCGCGCCACGCAATTTTGAGGACTTTGTCAAACACCTTTCTGTAATCATCCGGCGCGCTAATCTCAATGCCAAGTGACCAGGGAGGAAGCGAGACAAGCACGATATGCGTGCCCCCGGCGCGCGCGAATTCGCGGACTGCGTCGAGGCATCTGCCTGCGGGGTTGAGGTGCATGTGGTTGTCGAGGATGGGGAGGGTGGGGGTCATGGGGATTAACGCTCTATCTGTAATCCTTTAGCTTGACTCCATTTCGCTTCCATAGCCGAAATCTTAGCTTCTCTATATTCACTTTTTTCGACTTCAATTCCGCTTGGGCCGAATTTAAACGTTTTGAAGTGGTGATATAAGAGAATAAGGATTAGCAGGGCGATTAAAACGGTTGACTGAGCAGCGAATACGACATCAGAAAACTTAGTAGTGGTCAAAAATAAATAAAAAGATGTAATTAGATATAACAATACTACTGTTGCAAAAAAAATCTGGATTTTGGAGATTTCTTGCACAGAGATTTCCGCTACGCTTTCAACTTTCTGAAGTTCTCGAAAGTTGTTCCTTGCCTTCATATTCATTGGGTCAAAATCAATGGCCTTTTTGAATTCCTTCTTAGCTTTTTCATATAGTTTTAATTTCACGTACACATAGCCGAGTTTATTATGATTTTCTGAGATTGAAGTATTCCCAATAGAAGCCGAATTTTTTAATGCCTCATGATATTCCTTCTCCGCCATTTCAAAATATTTCTCATCTGAAAGTATATCTCCCAGAGTTGTATGTGCATAGAAGTTTGTTGGTTCAATTTTAAGTGAAGTCCTTACTTCATTCTCAGCCTCAATAAACAATTTTTTTTCCCTCAAAAAAATTGCATAGTTATTGTGTGCCAACAAATACT
>DAHXMQ010000160.1 GCA_027371625.1 Candidatus Methanoperedentaceae archaeon
ATAGAATTCGAGAGGCGCATCCATTAAAACAAGGATTGAAACTCCAATCAACACTTATTGTAAAATTTAATCTCTTCATATTCGAGAGGCGCCTCTCGAATATAATTGCAGTATTAGAAGGCGAGGCGGGAAGTGGGTTTCAATCCTTGTTTTAATGGATGCGCCTCTCGAATGTTAGGGCATTTGATGTATGCAATTTTCTCCCCCCGTTTCAATCCTTGTTTTAATGGATGCGCCTCTCGAATTTGATACTGATTTTGACAGACCGCCGAATGTATATTGGTTTCAATCCTTGTTTTAATGGATGCGCCTCTCGAATTGGTTTTATCATTATTGATGAGATTCATAACCTCGAGTTTCAATCCTTGTTTTAATGGATGCGCCTCTCGAATTACATCTGTGCCGTCCATTGCAACCCCCAACCATTTTTTAACTAAGTTTCAATCCTTGTTTTAATGGATGCGCCTCTCGAATCCAATGCTCATCACCTGCCTCGCCTGCGCGCCTGGGGTTTCAATCCTTGTTTTAATGGATGCGCCTCTCGAATAATATAGCCACTCCAACCGCGCCACAGATTGTTAGTTTCAATCCTTGTTTTAATGGATGCGCCTCTCGAATGGTATGCAGGACGATACGTTTTGTGGGATATGCGGTTTCAATCCTTGTTTTAATGGATGCGCCTCTCGAATTACGAGTGCGGAAGGGACAGGGAATATCACTTTTTGTTTCAATCCTTGTTTTAATGGATGCGCCTCTCGAATTATCTTTGTGGATTGAAATGATTGTGATTTATCAAGTTTCAATCCTTGTTTTAATGGATGCGCCTCTCGAATAGGTAAGCCAACACTGAGCAGACCCGGCGTCAGGAGTTTCAATCCTTGTTTTAATGGATGCGCCTCTCGAATTTTGCAGTTCATATTTTACACCTCCTGAGTAATGTAGTTTCAATCCTTGTTTTAATGGATGCGCCTCTCGAATAATGAGTATCATAGCTTTGAGCAATGTATTTTCTGTTTCAATCCTTGTTTTAATGGATGCGCCTCTCGAATGCGGGCTGCGACCCCTCTTGCCTTTATTTAGAATATTGTTTCAATCCTTGTTTTAATGGATGCGCCTCTCGAATTAGAAAAGGTGTCAGAAATCGGTTGATGATGAAATGTTTCAATCCTTGTTTTAATGGATGCGCCTCTCGAATGACTTGCAAGTCTTGGAATCGAGGGGATGAACGTAGTTTCAATCCTTGTTTTAATGGATGCGCCTCTCGAATTTCAGGATTATCACCGTAATCGCCTTTGTATATAGTTTCAATCCTTGTTTTAATGGATGCGCCTCTCGAATAGCGCGATTTTTCGCCTATTTAGGGCAAAATATGTGTTATTATGCCTTATTTCTTGCGCTCAAAATTCTTGATGCAAAATTATGGATTGGTTTATAAGAATAAGAAAATCAGACGCAGATGTTGCTGTAACAGCAGTCAATGCACTTATTCTTATATCTGGTCTTGCCGGGATAAAAGCCCTTGTCTATGATTTCAAGGATTTCATTTACGATTTCTATGCCCTTCTTGAAGTCCTTTTCCGTGAAATCCACCTCTTCGATATGATTGTTGCTTCTTGTGAAGCAGATAAACCCTTTTTTTACATCAATATTGTAGTTCTCTTTAATAATGATAGCATGCAGCACCAGTTGGAACTTATGGGTATGGAAAATCGTGTCCTTGAATTCTGCGAACTTATACTCAAAAGGCGCCGCAGTTCCATCATCGAGGAAAAGAACCTCGTCCACGATTCCTTTGATATGATTCTTTTTAGATGCTATGAACACATTGAGTTCTTTTCTCACCACACCGAGCTTCTTTCGCAGGTACTCTGGATTTGTTATCTTTTTCTCCTCATGGACCTCCCTTCCCTTTAACACTTTGAACCTCGATTCCTCGTGTTGCGGGATGTCAAGACAGTGCATAAAATAAATAAAACGCGGGCAAAATGTGTACTCAAGCACATCGGAAATAGTTATTATCGTATCCCCTGCGGTCATGATACCTCAAAAGAATTTAGTCAACACTTCATCGCTCACAAGCTCTTTATCAAAAGCCTGTCCGAGTAATTTTACCTTCCTGAAAGATTCGTCATCCATCGGAAAAACATATACGGAATCCACGTCAGGATCGATCACTTCTTCGCACTCAAGAGCCAGGGAATCCCTATCGTTGGAATTAAGATTACCGAGAAAAACACTTTTCTGCACACGATAAAGTCCTTTATCAAGGCAGATTCGGGCGACGTTCTTGCGTGTGGTGTTATCCGCTATATCATATACTACCCATACCATTGTCATTAGATTTCTCTCCGGTTATTATTTATCATTTTATCAAACTATTCGCTATACTGTGGCACTCCATCTGGATTGTGTTCCTTACCTTGACATTGCGTCCATTGTACTCGATTTCTTTGTCGAGAGCCTCGTTTATCGCTGTGATCAACACCGCTTTGCCGTCTTTATTCAGGTACAAACCGCCGGGGATTTTGTCGAATAAGCCCTCATGAACCTGTTTTTTTGAAAAGAGGTTTATAACCGTCCTGTCGATATGTATCCTGAACATCTCTATAAGATCGAACACAAAGGATTTCTTGTTGTAATTATCGGTATGCAGGAAGCCCATGTAAGGGTCAAGTCCTGCGATGATGCATGCTTTCTCGACCTGTGAATAAAGCACGCCATAGCCATAGTTGAGGAGGCAGTTGAAAGCATCCTGTGCCGGGTCTCTGCTCCTGCCGTTGAACTTCCAGGCATCGGGCATGATGCTGCTCAGCGCCTCAAAATACGTGAGGGATGCCATGCCTTCGGTTCCCATTATCGAGCCGCGCTTCTCATCAAGTGAGCCTTTCATACCGAGTAGGTCATCTTTCAATTGCGCAAGCTTCGCGATTTTTGGCTCAAGCATCTCTTTGTCATCGGGTCGGTTCTTTTTCAGGTCTTTGAGGAAATCAAACTGGTTTTCAAGCTTCTGCGCAATCCACCCACGCGCCATGTTGAACCCAACAGTCGAGGCTTCAGCTTCAAGCTGCCGGCGCCGGATAAGAGTAGTGCTTCCGAGCTTTGAATGCCATACCCTGCCGTAAGGATTGCCAAAGTAGTTCAGGAACACAATATCAATATTGTTCTCAACCGCAAACTCGATAGCATCCGTGGTGATGGTTGCTGAAGTAGAGATGAGTATGCTGTCTATTTCATCAGCCGAGACCTCGAAGCTTTTATCGTCGTTCTTCACCATGAAGCAGTTCTTTTCTTTTTTGAGATACGAGCCGCGCGTATTTATTACAAGCTGCATGTTAATACTCTGCAATTTTTACAATGATGCCTTTCAACTCGCTGATTTTTGATAGCGCTTCGTTTACGATATCCATATCCAGCTTGTTGTACCTGTGAACAATGAAATTTCTTACCCC
>DAHXMQ010000164.1 GCA_027371625.1 Candidatus Methanoperedentaceae archaeon
GACTATTCGTGGCGATGATTTAATCCATATCATTGTGGAGAAGTTCGATTCGCCTGCAAGCCTGCGCCTTGCCTATTACATGCAGCGCCTTCTCGTCGTGTGCATCATGGAAGTCCTTGGAAAATACGGAATAAAAACAACAAGAAGCGGTGATGATCTTTTTATCGATGATAGAAAGCTGACTGTGAGTATAGCCAGCGCCGGCGTATCGAGTGAGAAAATCCACTGCGGGATAAACATTACCATACGAGGAACTCCTGATGATGTAAAGACCGCCGCTCTGGAGGATTTTGGGATTAAAGACTGGAAAACCATTGCCAACGAGATAGCCGATACTTTTGTGCATGAAATCGAGGACATCGAAGGCGATATTGTTAAAACAAAACCTCTATGAATATAATCAAACTTGGGATTTACCTGATACTCATCGGCTTTGCGCTTGTTCTTATTGGGACGATACTATCAGCCGGAAATACTTCCTTCGGCGGTCTTATCATGATCGGTCCGATACCCATCGCATTCGGCACTTCTCCAGAGATTACGGTAATCGCAATGGGGATAGGCTTGCTGCTTATCATTACGTATTTTATTATCGGGAGGAGAAATGCCTGAATTTGCTTTCCTCACAGCGATCGGGATTGTGCTGATAATTCTGGGTTTCTTTTTAATCACCTTTGGCATGATGCGTTCTGCCAAAGAGAGCGCAGGCAAAGAGGTAACACAAGAGAAGATAAGAGGCGGAGGCGTAATTCTAATCGGTCCTGTTCCGATCGTTTTCGGAACCGATAAAAGGTATGCCCTGCTCCTCATGATACTTGCGATTGTGCTGATGCTGCTGGCTGTGTTATACCTGAGATAGGCATTAACCGACTCAAAGGTATTTATAGAATTAAATTAGTATCATAATAATAAACTTATACACGGATAGGATGACATATAATAAAAACGGCATAATATTGATACTTGCATTCATCTGTCTCTCAGGGGCGGCAGCAGCTTCCCAGTTTGCGGTATCGGCTGTCGGAAGTCCTCAGATAAAACTCACGACTAACCGGATGGTCATCCTTGACGACCCCAGTGGCTGGGACGGCGGGAATGCAACATTATCAATCACGGATAGAGGTGACCAGTGGTCAGGAGAGAGCACAACAATCCGATGGTATGTGCTTTTGCTTGATTCCCAGGGCAAAGCTGCGGGTAATATACCGGTATCGAGCCAGATTTTATTCCCTAACGGCAACGTTGCCCTTGTGAAAACAAACATCACCAACAGCTTCGGCATCGCAGCATTCGATCAGGATATGGACAGGTGGCTGAAGTTCAACGGCAGCGGAAGTGAGGGGAATTACACAATAACAGCGAACGCTTCAGTGGATAATACTTCGCTGAGCGGAAGTTATAACTTTATCTACGATGAGTGGGGCTGCGGCTCAGGCGGCAGCGGCTGCCATAGATCCCAGTACTGGAACCCAGGGGGCGTTATGGATTCCGAGCTTGCAAGCACATTTGCGGCTGGGAGCATCCAGAGTTCGCCTTATCTGCATGCATGGGATAACTTCCATAACGGTTCCCTTTTTATAGGGCATGGTTTTGGAGAAATTTTTATAGGGGATGGGGAATGCCTCACATGCCATCGCGGCTATGATGGCAATTCCAGCCGTAACCACAGCAGCAGAGTTCAGGCAACGCCTCAATACTCCGCAGGAATACACTACGGCAAGGTACAGTGCATAGATTGCCACAACACTTTTAATAGCGGGCCCATGCCAATCAAGCAATGCTACGACTGCCACCCTTTTAACAATACAAATAACAACCTCACGGTAAGGAATTTCTCCCAGACAGCGACAAGCGGTTTTTCGTACCAGCCTCTGAGTAATGAAAGTATAATGGCGCACACACCGGGAAATAACATACCATGCATCATGTGCCACAACGGCATGCATAATGTTTCGAAGCCATTCAACGATGGAATATCAAACTCATCAATCACAGAATACCAGCAGTGCACCGCATGCCACAGCGCACGCAGCAGGCATAACGACAGTGTAAGTTGTACGGTCTGCCATTCCCAGGATGCCCATGCCATCAAGGTACTGGCGCAGAATGCCACATATATACAGGGCGTCAATAGTTCGGACAGAGGAGATTGCACAAGCTGCCATCAGAATTCCTCTTTCCTGGATGCATTGCTTTCACAGCCGATGGCTGGCGCCTTTACAGGCGAGGCTCCACAGGCTCCAAGCCCATTGAATCACAGCAATGACACGCTTGCGGGCATGAAATGGAATGCAACGCCCGGTTACTGGAACTCCCCGCTTTCATCGTGCAAATATTGCCACGGCGATACCCTGCATCAGGCAGTTGCTCTCGGAAGGTCGTCGCTCTGGATTGGCAATAATACCGTGAACTCAACCATTTCCTCCTCGACCAACTGGTGTACCTCATGCCATTATCAGGGTTATGTCAGCGGCAATAAAACCTATAGCGACATGGTAAGCACCTTCACAAGCGACAACCTGCCTATCCCGCCTGAGATAACAGGAAATACTACTTACGGTGCCAACCAGAGTGCTCCTTCGTATTTCAATCACAGCAATATCACCACCTTCGACGATGCAACATGCAAAGGCTGCCACGGTCGCTTCGCAGCAGGTAATGATATAACCGGATTACTGCACAATGTCGCCGTGGGCATTCCGGCGGGTGGTCCTGACTGCGCATTATGCCACGATGTAAACGGACCGGCTCCCAAGAGAATAAATTTTTCAGCTTTTCAGGAAGGGGTGCACGCAAGCCTAAACAGCCTGGCAGCGAACAGCACACCGCTCGGCAATATCCTTGAC
>DAHXMQ010000165.1 GCA_027371625.1 Candidatus Methanoperedentaceae archaeon
GAACGTTTGTTTTACCGCAATATGCACATTTTCTCTGGTATTTTTCCAGAAGGTATTCCCTGATTTCATATCCATGGAGTTCCCCCTGCTGATATTCTATTCCGGATATTTCAGGATTCTGCAGTTTCTGCGTATCGAAAGAAGCAACCTGTACCGTTATGCCTGTTACTGGAAGGATTTCGTTGATTTTGTTTACCAGGTTGGTATGTGTCTGCAGTTTGTGTTCGATAGATGGAGCTAACCATCCTTCTTCAATACTTCTGTTACTGAATCTTGGCTCTCTGTATGGATGATGCCTGCTTCTCCGGTTTCTCCTGTACGTTCTTCGTTCTGTTAGTTTGTTGGAGACGTCTGTTCGGATGGTAACTTCACCTGATATCAGTTCTTTCTTGCCTGATACTGCCGAGAATCCAACAGTGGAATAGCCTGGTTTAATTCCCAGTTTAATGGGTTGTTTGTTCTCACCTGTAGCATAGTTCAGTTGTATCGTGAACGGCATTCTCTTCACGATTTTGGCTTTTCCCTGTTTCAGGAGTCTTGCTGCTTTTCCGGGCGTTGTTGGCATTAACGGTTTTCCACGCATATTTATGACATATACAACAGGGACTCTCAAGTCCTGTTTCCTATGTCCGGATATGTCCACATCGGAGTCGTTAGAAGATGTTTTTAAATCCGTCACACTGAGAGTTTCCTCTCTGTTTAATACCGGATCACAGTTGCCACAGACTTGTGGAGCATCTGTAGGTGTGTATGTATTTCTTTCCTCTAACTTCTGCATGTTTTTGTATGCCTCCTAATCAACCAGTTATCCACGTTCCTCACAGGACATGCCCCTGTCTTTAGACAGGGGTGATTGACAATCTGTTGTTTAATTGAGTTTTGTTTCATTCTTTGCGCTCCCTTTAAGCCGATGATATGTTATACAAAAGAGAATGCGACAGTATTATATATGAACTACTAAACCACATCGTCCACATAGACGGGATTGCACTTTTTCTTTCATTTATTTTTTTTATCATAAATATAGATACCGCCGCAACGAACTTAAACCTTATGTTTATATCAACATGAGATGTAGGAGAATGGCGCCGGTCGAACTAAGCATTGCGATTGTCGCTTATCAAACTGTAACTGCAAACTCCACTATAGCGAACCGCTCTTTGGTTTCAGATACTTGTTTGTTCAGCGATTCAATCCGGGTTTGGGTTTTGATATCGTGCTGCGTCATGTCGGAACGAAGAAGTTTAAACCCCAACTCTGTCAAATTCGCGTATTAGGTATCGGAATTTAGTCGATGCATGCTGAAATGGGTTTATTTTCATACGTCCCTATTTACATAGCATGAACTTAACGCTAATCAACCAGTTGCCCATGTTCCTCACGGGACATGCCCCTGCCTTCTGGCGAGGGTGATTGACCAACGTATTTTTCTTGTATCATAAAGATATGTACTACTGCATCGAATTTAAATCTAGTGCCAATGAACTATAAAATTCCCGTTCCCGGACACATCCAGTAGCTGTATGTAGATACAATGTAGCTGTATATAGATGCGCTGTAGCTATACATAACCGCCCTCCGTTTTTAGGCACGAGTGCTTTCCGTCGGCATTTTTCTTCGAACCCTCTCCCAGTTGAAGTTGGGGAGAGGGTTCAAGTTTTCTGTCAAACTGCTTCCAGCCTATCGATTTGACAGTTATTTTGACAATTTTTGACAACTCGCTTGACGGTTTTTGTCAAATCGCTTTCCGCATATCGATTTGACAGTTGTTTTGACAATTTTGACAGCACCGAAAACTAAAAATACCGTCCTGTCTATATTAAAGAGATTGGAGATGTATTGATTTGAAAAAAACCGTTTTAATTCTTAGTATTATTATAATTATTGCATCGGTGGGATGTGTATCCCGGACCAGCAATCCGCCCGTGAGTGGAAGCAGCCAGACGCCTTTTGCCTCGGCAGGCGCTGGTTCGAATGTCTGCACAAACCCTGCGCCGCTGGAACACGTATATCATCCTTACAGGCTTGCGGTCATTGATTCGTGTAAGACAGTATCGGGCACAGTGACAAAAATAATCAAGGAAAAAGACGGGGATACCCATATCAGGCTCAATGTTGATCCACAATATGCGGATACCATTAACCAGGCTAACATCGACGGGCAGGATGGGTATCTTGTGCTTGAAATCGTCTGCGCCTATCCGGTTACGCAGAAGGATGCAGTCAGCGCGTGTGCCGACTACGAAAACGAGATAGCCGTGCCTGCTGTCAATGAACATATCACGGTTACCGGGCAGTTCGTCTCAGATACCGATCATGGGGGATGGAATGAAATACATCCTGTGTATCAGATAATCGAAAGTTAAAATCACAGAGGTTTATTTTGCAGACATGTAAGCATGTACTAAAACAGGTTGAGAGCAATCTTGCCAATGTTCGGTCGAGGTCGAGAACCATCAACGTACTTGAGATTAACTGCATGCGTTCTGATCATATAGCAGGATGCTGCGGAATGCCATCGCTATCCAGCGCTGCGTGCAGGGAAGGAGTGCTCGAAATTCTCGCTTCCTGTACCAGGGAACGGATAGAACTTATCTCATTCAATTACGTCGAAAATGGCTCCGTAATGAAACACGATATAATAGAAACCGCTGCGGTTGAACTCCAAAACCTGTCTTCCTATCGTAAAAATGCAATAAATGTGATAAACCGGGCGCTTGAGATGAGTCTGAACTCAAACCACACCGAAAAGGACGCTTCTTCCGTCCATCTCTGCGAACTGTGTGGTTCAATGCAGAAAAGAGAACTAGAATCACTTGCCAATGCAATAAAACGGAACCCGCTTGAAGCCAGGGAATCCATAATTCGCAACAAGGGCTTCATGTCGATGTTTCAACGAATTAATAAAACTGCTAAAAACAACGGATGCGGCGCCTGTTCGGCAAAATTCACTGCCGCATACCTGTCTCCCCTGAAAGGTTTTCCTATGAATCCTTTCTATAAAGATTACGCTTACGCATCGGAAAATGATTACGGCAGCCTGTTTGCGGGAACGAACACGAAAATCGGCGAGAAGCCTATCTATGCCGATACGAGAAACCGATTTAAAACCGTGCTGCTCGGTCCTTATGACGTAAAAGGATACCAGATATGCATAAGAAAAAACCAAAAAACCGTTTCAGGTCACGACATAGACTCAAGTGATTTTAACCTCTACCAATATTCGGTCAGTCTCAGTGCAAGAAACATTTTGTTTCTAAAATCGCTCTCTGAAGACGTAAAAAACGAGATACTCACGAAAAGCAGGTCAACGCACACGAAAAGCCCCGAAGACCTGAGAGCTGAACTGTCGGGCATATCGTTACAACTGCTTGATAGAGCAATCAGGAAACCCGAATGGGACGACCTTGCGGACATGTCGCCAGAAGAAAAGAATGCAATTGCGTGGATGGCAGTTGATAACATCGTCGGATACGGCGGAGGCGGATTCGGGATATACACTCCCCTGATATACGATACAAACGTAACGGATTTCGAGTTAAAAGAAGTCGCCGATGACGTATATAAATTAACGTGCCGGCACCTCTACTCAAGGCCGAAAAAAATGTGTGTGGTAGATGCGGAAATAAACAAGACAGAGGTAGAAAACCTCGTCAAGAACATCGTTCCGAGAATAGCAGGAAGCGCTGGGGATACTGCTTTATTCAAGAACAATACTCTGGAAACCGCTGGCGAAATAAAAGGCGTAGGTAAAATCAGGTGCACCATAAACAGGCCGCCTATAACCAAAGGATATCACGTAGAGATCAGGAAACACTCAAGAAGACTCAGCATACCGGAACTCATGGCGTTAGGAGAAGCTTCTGCGGAAACCTTTTCATTGCTCTGGATATTTTCGTTGCTATCCAGAATGAGCGTAATGTTCGTAGGTCCCGTAGGATCGGGGAAAACCACGCTAATGTTAGCATCGCAGGCAGGCGCTCCGCAAAGTCTCGTATGGGGCGTGATAGGTGACATAGATGAACTGCAGGACATCAGCGGCGACAGTGTGTTGTTTAAAACCGAAGCAGGAGATTCAAAATCGAGGGATGGTGTGAGAAATAAACTGCTCAGAAAAAGAAAAGACAAAGTCATCGTGCAGGAGATAAGGAATAAGACAGACGCAGAAGATTACATCAAACAGAGACTTCAGGGCGAAGCCATACTCAGCACCACGCACGCAAGAAGCATCAGCGAACTCGTGGACAGGTTTAAGTTCGATTTCCAGATAGCAGAAGAAACCGTGTATAAGAACGTAGACGCCGTAGTTGTCATGAACGAACGCGACCGGCAGGTCATTGATAACATAGGCATCATGCAATACAGTGATGTTGAAAACTACAGTAATGCCCAAAACCAGTCTCGGAACGGGCATAAAAACAATCGCCCCGTGAGTACTGGCAAGGACGGCGAAGATAAAAAAGAAGATGCGGGCGATGCGTATAAGATATACAACCTGTTAGAATACGATTATGAGAGGAACACGTGGCGCTGGAAAAACAAAAAAGGCGAAACCGTGGATTTTTTTTCAGCTCTCGCCGATCTGAGTACGGTAACATGCATCCACAATGCCCTGAGAATGCAGGAGATTCCACTCAGCAGGCAGAATTTCATAGACCTCGCCAGCATCGGCACCGTCGCAATAAATGCTCTCCTTATGAAGTGTTTTAAAAAACAGCCGCAAGGGATATATGTACCCATGATGAGCGACAAGGGAATATTTCAATTAACCAGGGAATGCCTCCAGACGGCGTATGATTTGTACATTCACGGTGGTCTTGATAGGACTCTTGCGATCGAGAGGCTGGTGACGTGGCTAAAAGAAAATTAAGAATCCAGGATACGCTCTTTGACTCTGAAACCGTGCATCTGCCCGAAAAAGAGCGGAAACTAAAACTGCACAGGTACGCGCTGCCTCCTAATTCAAACAGGCAGCAGATCAGGCTGCATGCAGAAATCGACGAGTTCGCCAAAAGCGCACGGTTCTGGGATAAATATGCCCAGCGAATACCGCCCGTAGTGTATTTTTCCGAATGGTTCGCTTCCAGGAGAGGGGGGCAGCTGCGAAAAAACGTTGAGTACATAAATAAGAACATACATTCTTTCGATATTACGCCCAGAATGGTATACAATAAAACCATACTGGTCTTCCTGCTATTCGTGTTTGCCGGGTACTTCTTCAGCGTAGTGATAGAAAACCCGATGGTAAAACTCATTGTAATTGCGATATTTTTCCTTCTTGGACAGAGAGTGTCTGCGGATACTTTGAACAAGATAAAGGAATGGGCAGAACCCGATTATGCGGAAAAGCTCGTGTACAATATAGCGCTCGTGAACGAAGCTATAATGTGCTACGGACCAACACAGCTTCTCGACCACGTCGCCGGAAATCGCGCATTTGGTCCCATTGCAGTTGAGTTCTCTGAACTCATAAAAGAGATACACCTGCAGAAACTTAATCCATTTGATGCTATCATCAACTGGAGCGAGAACCAGGACCTTGAATCGTTAAGGGACGTGGGCAAGATAATGCGCCTGAAGGAAGCCGGCTCTCCTATCGATATGGATTTCTTCGTTAACCGCGCAAAAAGAGACAGCCTGCGGGCTATAGAAAGGGAAACGAAAAAAGCAAGCGTGAACCAGAGTGTTATGAATATCATAAGCATCTCGCTTCCTTTAATGTTCGCTTTTGGCATCCCGTTCTATTACATACTATACCTGAAACCATGGATCCGAATACTGCCGATGGGCGCAATCCTGATACCTCTTGCCCTCACCATATTCGAATGCGCTGCATACCATTTCATCATAGGCAAGATATTTGGGGATAAGGTCTTCAAAAGCTATGGTAAACTCATTGGCGATGTCAAGTTTTCGACCAACTGGAAAGACAGCATTACGTCCGATATGCTAAACAGGAACAGGATAAGTATAGGATTTCTTGGATTCGTCGCCGTTCTGCCAATGGCATTCTTTGCCGGAAGCGAATGGTTCGGTATTGCCGTTATGTCCGGCATGTTTTTTTTCATATCAATGCCGTATTTTTATTCGAGGATGGGAGAGGAATTCGCGGATATATCGAGCCACGAAGAACTCGCGGAAGAAATCAAAACCATTATCAAACATTTTCACGACAACAGCCATTTAAACGCATTTGTCGTCTTCAAATCACTTCCAGAAAAGATGGGCGGCCTGAAAGACGTTATAAATTACTACGTGAAAGAAGTCGAACTCGGAATGAGCGTAGAGAAAGCGCTCACGAACCTCGCCGACTGGATTGATTATAAAACCGACAGGAGCGCGATATTACTCACGGACAGATTAAGAAGAACGGCGGAATTGCTCATAGAAAACGACCGGGAACTGAGGCTGAAACGCATCCTGGAAGAGATCGCCGCCGTCCGGGAAGCGCAGCAGGATAGAGAAACTTCGTTTGCAGAAGCAAAAACCGAACGCTCTTACATATCCATGTACTTCATGCCGCTGCTTCTTGGCTTCTCCGTATTTTTTGCTGTCATCCTGGTAAGCGTAATGCAGATGTTCAATGTAGGATTGAGTTCGCTCCTGCCAGGCAGAACGACGCTTGGCTTTGGGGCGATAGTAAAAGACAGCGTTAATAACATTCGGTGGATAGTTTTCAGTCAGGGTGCATTGAATCTCACTATAGCATGGAAACAAAGCGATAAAAAGAATCTGTTAAAGACCGTTGCAATCGCTACCGTAATATATTCAATAACGGCTACGCTTGCGTTCTACTTTGCATCGCACCTCCTGCCAACTTTTTAACCTCGTGGGGTAAGATGGAAGCCCCAGCCCTTCAGGGTGGGGAGGACGTCACCTATATATATATGAAAAGCATTGTTTGAGGAAACGAAAACAATGAAATAGCGAACACAAAATGGATATTTTATATTTATCTGGATATTTATCTATTTTGTATCCTCGCTTCGGCGATTGTTTTCATTTTAATCGATAGGAGGAAAAAGGTGAAAATGTTTAACGAAAAGAAACTTCAAAATAAAAGAAAAAATGTGCTGAAAGACGATTCCGCGGTATCTCCGATGATCGCAACCATCCTGCTGATAGCAATAGTAGCTGTGCTGGGGGCTGTGATTGCAGCAAGCTCTATGAAAAGTGCAGGGAACATGGAAACCCAGAGCGTAACTGCGACTCTGACCGCTGAACAGCAAGCGCCTGGTGTGTACAATATCACGATCATCCACGACGGCGGCGACCAGCTAACCGCATCAGCACTGGAGTTTTCAGTCACGAATGGAGAGAATTCCGCAGTAGTACTTGAGAACTTCTCGGCTGCAATAAACACATCAATCGGTCCCATAATATCCCCGTCGTCTGTCCCGTCTCATTTCACTGCGGGTAGTTCAATCATATTCAATGGTACAACGAACTCTCCAATAGGCACGCTTACATCCGGCAGCACATACCACGTACTGGTAATGTACAACAACAAGCAGGTGCTTCTGGATACAAACGTCCTGTTGAGTTAGCTCCGGGAATCTTCCCGGATTTTCTTTTTTTTCTCTGCATGGACGCCCATGTCCGTTTATATTGATATTCGATCATCCCTGTCAAAAGGCAGGGGCATGTTCCGTGAGGACGACAGCGGCTTAAGTGAAATGATCGGTTTTATGTTCATTCTTGCAGCCATTGTTATATTCGCTTCCGTAGTCTATCCCGCAATGGTAAGAAACGATATCAAAACCGCTGAAAATAATGCTTTTTCGAACATCTATGCGAAAATGCTTCAGTTCTCGGACGATATGCAGAGTGCAACGGCGGGGCAGACGAGTTTCCAGCTTACTTCGGCACAAGAACATTCTTCGGCGAGCACATCCAGTCTTGTATTCCAGCCCGATACCGGGACTTTCGTCATAACCACAACGAACCATTCAACATACGCTCCTCCATATGCCGGCGAACCGCAGTCGGGTTTGATTACAATTACGCCGAACAACTTCTTTGCAAAGAACATTATAACCGCTTTTCAGCTTGGTGCAGTAGTCGAGGAGCAGGATAATAAATACTGGTCGAGCACATCGAGTTTTCTATCAATCATCGGCAGGAACGTTACGGCGCAGTTTCCCGTCTTGACGGGAGGATTTTTGAGTTCCAGTGGAGGAACCGTAACCTTAAAATATAATGTCGTAAACATGTTTGATATAAATGATACGAATACAAATGCGGTTATCGTGATAAACACTCCCTATCCCGATGTTTTTGAAAACGCATTTCAGAATGATATGAATCGTGCTGGGTTTACAAGAAACACTGATTATATACTCACGGAAGGAGCAAATGCAGTAACGCTGCATTTAAAAAATCTTAATTCCATTAATATTAAAGTAATAATATGGTCAGTGAGTTGAAAAAAAATGTTTAATATTTTCAAACGGTCTCGCCTTAACACGAACGCAGGCATGGTAAATGCCGAGCATCGCGCCCCTTTAAAGCTCAAACTGGATTTTTTAGAATGCACTGACTTGGAAGAAAGTGAAAGCGAAACTGTAGATAACGATCTCATCATACTTCCCTCGGATGGATTGTTTGTCATTGAGAACGCCAAAGAAGCCGATAATGTAACTGAGAAAAAAGACATCAAATCAGGTGCGCCCGCTCATCCAGAAGAAAAGATTGAATTTAACGTTGATGAGTTTAACGTTACTGAGTTTCTGAAGAACGTTGATGATTTTCAGAAATCTGTCGAAATAAACAGTCTTGAAAACCATCCGTTTTTTCCCGTGCCCAATGAGACACCAAAAATTAACGGCGCAGATGATATCGGTGCAGATGAATACGAGGAACAGGTATCACATCCACCCATATCTGAATTGGAGTCGGGAGATGCTAAAAACGATAGCCGATATAATGATGTTCTTCCACAGATACTCGATCTTGCAAGGGGAGACCCGGCAAATTATGGATGCGAAAAACATTCCCTGAGAAAGCTAAGAACGTTTTTATTTGAAAAAGGAATTGTAAAAATAAGCCACGAAACCCTGAGAACGCTGCTGGCAGATAACGGCATTAAGTGGAATGGAAATGATTGCCATAAACCGAAAAAGAAGCCAAAAGAAAAAATTGTGATTATAGATCGTCACGTCCCACCTTCCCTTCATGCGCAGGCTACGCATGCATCAATCAACGAAAAAACCGAAATAAAGGAACCTGAACCCGCAGCTAAGATAGAGGTTATTGAAAAAGCAGAACCCATACAAAAACCCGAGCAGCCTTCTTTTACCAAGCCCCCGCTTGTGAATACAGATATTCCAGCAGAAAAGGAAATTGCACAACAAGGACCTACGGCAAAAGAGATTGAACTCGAAGCCAACGTACGAGAAATAAAAGCCGAGCTTGATGGAATAAAAACGGGAATCAGTGAAATTAAAGCTGCACAGGACCGCAGAGATGATCAAAGCCAAACCCTGATTAAATCGTCCGAAATCGTGGAAAAGAAAAAAAACAATGTCCAGCACGGCATCGATACCGAATCCATGATTGAAAACGGTTCAAAGAAAGGAACCGGGGATACTTTAGTCGTGAAATCATACGGTACGTTCATTTTGAACGATTACGTGAAAAACAGGATAATGATTCAGGAAACGGATGCGCATTCCGCGGTGAGCAGCGCCGTGATAAATGGCAGGGAGAAACCGGAAGAAAGTGAAAAGATATTGAGCGGTGCGTCTGGCTCACAATCTGATATATACGTCCCTCCCTGTATAAAGAGCGAAATGAACAACATAAAATCGTTTGGCGCGGATTTTGACCCGACGAAACTCAACGTTATCGACAGCTATAGTCTGCCCAACCCGATTGAAAGCCCTACGGTTTACATCGTAAAAGATGGATATAAACTCAGATATTTGATAAAAGAGCCTGTTAAACCTGCGACGTACGGCAGCGTGCGGGATGCGATTCTCAGGAACGTTGATCTCTATAAATCGGCTGAAGAAGACCCAGTCGCCAGGCTGGATGCAATTGTTAATCGGCTGAAAAAAAAATACCCCGAACTGGCTGAACTGCGCGTTGACGAAGAACGTGCTCTAAGATACTACCTGTTCCGGGATTTTATAGGATACCGGGAAATAGACGTTCCCATGAATGACGATAATATCGAAGACATTACCTGCGTAGGCTATGGCATTCCCGTATTCATATATCACCAAAAGTATTACAATTTGGTCAGCGATATCGTCATGCACGAACGCGAACTCGATGCTATGGTTCTGCGGCTTGCCCAGGAAGGAGGCAAACATATCAGTATAAGCGATCCTATCGTAGATGCTACGCTCAGGAACGGCACACGCGCTCAGTTGACGTTCAAAAAAACCGCGACCGAAAAAGGTTCCACATTCACCTTAAGACGGTTCAGGAACAGCCACATAACTCCTGTTGACCTGATAGAAAAAGGCACGTATAGTCTCGAAGCCATGGCATATCTATGGCACTGCGTCCAGAGCGGAAAAAGCATTATAATCGCTGGAGGCACGGCAACGGGCAAAACCACGAATCTCAATGCGTGCAGCCTGTTCATACCGCCCGAAGTCAAAATCGTGTCCATAGAAGATACGAGGGAAATAAAGCTGTATCAGAAAAACTGGATTCCCAGCACCACGACAAAAGACATTGATACGTTCGGGCTGCTCAAAGCCGCGCTGCGCCAGAGACCCGAATATATCATAGTTGGCGAAGTGAGAGGGAAAGAAGCGCAAACGCTGTTCCAGGCAATGACGTCCGGACACGTTGTTATGAGTACGTTTCACGCAGGATCGGTAGATGATTTAGTCAACAGGCTTACCAGCTCCCCGATAGACGTACCAGCCGCCATGCTTGAAAGTCTCGATATCATCATCGTTCTCAAGAACGAATGGACGAATGCGTCCAGCAGGCACAGGTATGCAGATGCCATTTACGAACAGCAAAAAATCAAAGGCGTACCGAGGTTCGTGAAAATATACGATCATGAGGAAGGATTGTCGGCATCGTTGATTACCCATGAAATAAAAAATAAGATAGATTGCCTGTCTTCATTGATGGAAGAAGGCATACGAAATCCCGATAAGGTCAGCGAACGGGTCATTTCACAGATGTACGCTGCAGGCGAACAATAGAAATGCAAACACCGGATAGTCTTCAAAAAGTCCGCGGTTACATACTGGCGCACGCCAGGAACCAGGGCTGGTATCATGGATTGGACAGGGCAGTCGTATCCGCCAGAATGAAAACAATGACCGACGACTATGTTATAACAGCCACAATGGTTTCGTGCGCGGCGGGGCTTGCGGGTATTGTGGTTTCTTTTTATATATATCTCTTATTCCACGGAAGCCTCGCTGCTATCCCTCTAATAATACTTATCCCGTTTCTCCTGTACTATGCATCATTCACATTTATCACGGCATACCCTGGAATGATAGCCATGGAAAGGGGAAAAATCATTGACGAAAAAATGCCTGCATTCGCAAGCCACATGGCAATAATGCTGCAGAACAACGCTTACCTTCTCGATGCATTTAAATACATCGAGAAGTCGAATCTTTACGGCGAGATCGGAGAGGAAATCGGGATAATACTCAACCGCGCTTCGTTCAACATCAATTTCGTCGATGCAATTAATTACGTTGCGGCTACCACGAGCAGTTATGAACTGAGAAAGTTCCTGAATGGCATCGTGGAAACCACGACTAATATCGGTACGCTGGACACTTATCTCAGGAATGCGTCGGAAAATCTCAGCCGATTATCATTGATCAAGAACAGGGATAACGCACAATCCAGGGCATCGCTGGTCGAGATATACACGATTGCGATGGTAATGATGCCACTTATGATACTTCTGACCCAGATGACAACGGCATTGATGGGGCAGGAAATAGCAATAGGCGGCATTATGGTATATGGCTACATTCCTCTGGGAACCCTGGTTTTTATACTGATCGAAGAACGAAGCGTTAAGATGAAAGTGGACGAAAAAAAGGGGGCAAATGATAAGAAAAAAGGAAAAGAAAAACACGCAGTGGGTTTGAAAGAAAAAGTCCATATGCACGAATATCTTAGAACGGAAGACGGGCTCATCGTAATAGGGATTTTCATTGCACTGCCGGTTTTTTATATCCTGTACCTGAGCAATTTTGGCATAGACACCGTCCTGCTTGTTTTCTCTGCAATTGCCGTACTCCCTTATGCTGTATACTGGCATATCGAATTAAACAGGATCAAAAAAGAAGAAGAAGTGATGCCGGTTTTTTTAAGGAACGTATCTGACAGAAACAAAATGGGATTTGGAATAATAGAAATATTCGAGCCGTCTCCCGTATACGAAAACATAACGAAAAGAGTTGATAAAATATATCATTCACTAAAGATGGGCGAAAATCTTGAAACTGCTATCGAAGTATTGAAAGACAAACGAAGCTTTATAATGACAAGGGCTACGGTGATAATAAACGACGCTCTGCGCGCAGGTGGAAACATAAATAAAGTGCTTGAAAGCGTGGCAGAAGATATCCAGAACCAGTTCAATACATATCGTGAAGTCGAAGGAGACATGAAACGTAACACCAAGATGATAATGGCAACATATTTTCTCTTTATCGGGATAGTCTGGATAATAAACAACATGTTCTTCAAATCGCTTGCAGGCATGACAAGCAGCGCACACTCCCCGCTGCCCATAGATATCGTATATTACAAACAGTTGTTCTATCACGGCAGCGCACTTGCAGGAATATCTGCGGGTCTTGTTATGGGAAAATACGAAAAAGGCGACCCGCGTCCAGGTCTGGTGTTCAGCGCAGTGTTTGCGCTCATCACAGTAGTGGCTTTCAAGTATATTTAGGCAGCCGTCCCCCGAATTTCATTATTATTCGTTTCAGAAATCTTTATGCGAAATACAAGACTAAATCGTTGCTCCAGAATTAATCGAAGAAAAGGAGAGAATATTAATGGACGTATTTGAGGTTTTAAAAGCAATATCAAAACGAAAAAGAATTTTAACGGAAAGTGGAGTCACGGAATGCGAAGCCAGTTCTAAAGCCGAGCTTGATATATCAGAAGAATATCATATTTCACTGCTGGATATTAAAAAACTTAACAGGTAATATGTTCAAACGCCTGTTGGGAAAAATTGGGTTGGCTGCGCCTGAGAAAAAAAAACTCCCGACGACGCGTGAAACGGCTGTTGCCCTATCCCATGATGTGATAGAAAAACTGCATGATGAATTCAAAAAACCCCCTGATGAGCTGAATAAGAAAATCCAGGGGTTGATTGATTCAAAATCTGAGCAGATAAAAGCCAACGCAGAAGCAGTTAAGATGGAGTGAACCCCATTTTGTGGACAACCAGTTAAGAAACTTCTCAATTTAAAACCTCCCTTCAGATTTTTCAAATTCTTCAGGAGTGACGTACCCGATAGACGAATGAACCCGCTTTTTATTGTACACCACTTCTATGAA
>DAHXMQ010000166.1 GCA_027371625.1 Candidatus Methanoperedentaceae archaeon
AGTAAGCTGTTATTTCATACGCGTATTCTATGTTTCCAAATTTCTTATACCGAATGAAACTCATAATGCCTATATAGGCATTATAAATATATAAATTTGTCGGTGGTTAAAGGATATTTTTCGAAACGCAGCGAAAAAATAATATGAGAACAGGCTATTATAGTGTCTAATTTATCGGGAATTTAGGATAATATTTTTTTGTCGATTGTACGACATGCCTGAAACACTTCTTGCGAACCTCAAAAAGAAATGCTGCGACGCGGGCACAATCGAGTGCTACAGCACATGCAAACATTGCGGTCTCAGGATTATCGGAAATATCTGTTGAACCGCATTCCATACAACCATCATTAGAGAGACATAATATGATCTTAAGTGAAACGGGGATGATGTACAGACATGCATATAATGGGTGCTGTGTACTTCCATGCAAGCATACAGTGCCTCATAAGCAAGACGAAGAATGTATAAAATATTGCAGACGCATGCATGTAAGAACCGTTTGCATAGAGATAGAATTTCCGAGTGGCACTCAATTTCCTGAATACACGTGCGGCAAACAAGTAACAGCAGAATGTAAAGGGGAATAATCGCGAACGGCAGCAAGAATCGCAACTTGCCGGCGAATATTGAACCTCTCCACGACTGAAGTCGGGAGCTTGCGCTCACCCCTCGACCCCACGAATTTGTCATAACCTTGCTTACTCAAATCAAAAAACCAAACAATTCTTCGAAGTGATTTAATATGAAATACACGCTTTATGAAAATCTTGTTGATGAAGTCATCAAAAAGAGTGAAAATGCGCAGGAACTCCTTGACGTGCTGGCTGAACGATGTCTGGATAATGGACACGAACTTGATTTGCATCGACTTGTTGACGAAAATGGAAACAAATATCCTCTTGCTTCTACCATAATCGCCGCTGGCATAAACGAAATAGCGGATGCTGGCGTAAGCGCTAAACTTGCCCTTATTGCTGCAATATACAAAGGCTACTACAACACCAACCAGGCGACTGTTGACTTCGCAGAGGAGTTTTTCTTTGCAGTTGGGAATATATTGAAAGGGACTAAAAAAGAAGATCTTAATCTGAAACACCTGGTCATGGATGAAATCGACATTGGTAGTCACGATACGGCAGAGTACGACAATATGACTATAACTCTATCATCTATAGCAACACGAGAAGCATATAAAAACCTTAAGAACTCGGTTTTTGAATTTCTGCACAAACGGGGATTATCCTGTACGATAGATAACGCAACAACCAGCAACACTCTCACAATAATTCTCACGTCCGTCATAACCCCGGAGGCACATGAAAAACTTGAAGATGCACTTTCGGAATTCCTGCACGACCTGGGGCTATCTGGAACGATAGACAACGCTGCAACTGGTAATACAACTCAGATAAAAAGAAGGAGGAAATACATGATCAAGATTCCAAACCAGAAGAAGGCACTACTATGAGAAAACATACCCATGTCGGCATAGAGGAACCGGATTTTCCTAACGAAGAGTATAGTTTTCTGAAACACCCAAAGATTGCTGACCTTTTTAAGAACCAGTTTCCTAATGAAAGCGATATTCTTATCAACGGATGGGATGATTCCGAGTGGTGTGATTGGTCAAATGCATATACGATGTGGGTTGGATTTCTGAGTGGGGTTGGGGCAGCAAAGAAAGAGGATATGACCAGCAATACTATCATCATCACCCTCAAATCACTCATAACTCCAGAAGCACATGAAAAACTTGAGGATTCGCTTTCGGAATTCCTGCACGAACAGGGATTTTTCGGTTCAATAGACAACACAGCAACCGGGAACACGACTGTGATAAAAAGGAGAAGATAAAACATGAATTATAATGATTGGGTAGAAGCATTCAAGAATAGAACCCCAGAGCATCTTGCAAACTTAATAAATGCGATAGACATATTACAAGATGACGTGGACATCCATCGTGAATATGACAGTTATGGACTTTTCGGTGGCTTTTCATTGCGCAATGCTGCGAATGAAGCACTCAGAGAGAAAGAAGAACAGTTTCTAAAGGCAATTGCCAGGCGCGTTTATACAATGGCAATCGTAAGGATAACTGAAGAGTATCCGCAAATCAGCCCTACAATTATAACTTCTTCCATGACCCTTCATAAAGTACTGGAATGGATAAAAGATATTAAAACAAATGATTCCATTCTCGATGCTGCAGGCGCAATAATCGACGCGGTTATTGACGATACGCACTTCTATTATTCTGACTTAAAATCCAAGTTTGTAGACGCTGATGAATTGGAACGTTCCATCTTATATGGAGAATCTTATTATTCGCTGGAAGATGAGATTGTGAACATACTAACCACTGCTCGAGAGAATAAGACTCTCGTATTGCCGACGGATGATAAAAATATCTCCACAACTCGGTATTTCTGGAACTGTGAATGCAAGGATAAGTTCATCCGCCCAAAATCGGTTGATCAGTGCATAGCATGCGGCACCGCAAGAGTAGACAGCCCATATTCGAGAACCTCCGAAGTGGTTAGCGCAAAACTGAAGGGGGAAATATGAGCCTTCCGAGCTGCACAGATATATGCGAGATAATTATCCAGGAGCTAACAAGCCTTGGGTTCAAAGTATCGGACGACGAGGATCATACTGAGATGATAGAGCAACTCGCACAATGCAAGCTCGTGCGCCTACATCCGATAGGTGAAGAGAAGATATGGCACTTATGGGACTTAACACAATCCACCATAGAAGCAATAGCGAAACAGAAGGGTCTTTCCTTAACTGGCAAGGACTTAGATGAAATAGCCCGGATAACAAAGAAAGGGATAGATTCGGCTCTCGATTTTGTATGGGAAGAGGCTATTGAGAATGCAATCAAACTTACGAAAGCGAACTGGGCGTTCGATATAATATTCCGAGATCTGTCCGATTCGTCTGAGCACTACACTGGAAACTGCTATGAACTCACGGAGACGTGGACTGGTGAAATTGAATGCAAATCCGGAGATGCTTCCTTCGTTTTTTGCTTTAATTTGGTACACCGTGAAACAGAAGATAACGGCAGTACCAATACCGCCATAATCACCAACAGTAAACCAGACGTTTTCAACGAAAATGAATGGGATGACGTGACATATGCAATGATACAATTCATCGAAACCACATCTAAAAAAGAACACTGGAGATAGAATATGCCAAATGAATGGATTGACACCGCAAAACAAATGTGCAATGCCGAAGTGGATGCTGGAATAATAAAAACCTGTCCAATGTGTGGGCAGGAACTAAAACCAGGCAGCATATCTTATTTTGAAGGGTACCATATCGATGGATGTGATTAAATAACGACAAGGTTGAGATATGAAAAAATTTCATTAAGGCGTCTGGAAACAAATGGATGAAAACAATATCATGCAACAATTACTTTTGAGCTACGGTACTCCCGATACCAGTAAACCACCACTGATGGAAACAATACTTAATTGTTTCCGGAACGGCGCAAAGCGCAGTCTCCCTGAAATATACGATGCCGTTATCGCTGTGCGTCCTGGTACAAAAGAATCGACCATACGCGGCAGGCTTAACGAGAATAACGGCAAGCTGTTCAAAAGAGTGGCGCGCGGGGTATACATTGCTATCCACGGCTCAGCAACCGCAATTCTACTTGAAGGAGATGCCTGGGAAAAGATAACCGAAATCGAAACGGAAAGTATAGACGCCCTGTTTGCTGATCCTCCATATCCATGGCTGAACCATCACATTGAAACCGGCACGACCAGAAAGAAAGACGGACACCTGAGCTATGAAACCCGCGAGCTTGATACTGCCATCCTCAAAGAAATGTTCAGGGTATTGAAATCAAGAAAAGAGGGCGCAGGAATCAACGGTCAGAGGATATCAGGAGGCGCACACCTGTTCATATTCGTACCCGCACCGACTGGCGATACGTGGAACCATATCGATTCGCTGATAAAAGAGGCTGAAAAGGTCGGGTTCAGGTTCAACAAACTCTTTATCTGGGACAAAATAAACATCGGCATGGGGTATAACGGCAGAAACAGATATGAGGGCATATTGTTCATGTCCAAAGGTGAACGGCTTATTCCCTATGACTTATCCATCCCCGATGTACTGAGCGTAAGACGCCCCGATATCGCCAAGTGCGTTCATGAATCAGAGAAACCCGCCGAGCTTTATGAAAAGCTAATCAGGCTCTCCACTCGGGCAGGCGATGTAATTTTAGACCTTTTCGCAGGCAGCGCCAATATCGCCATGGCTGCGCTGGCTCTGGGAGTGAACTGCATATTATTCGAAAAGAAACGGGAGTTTATCGAAAAAAATAAGTGAATGATCAAGATAAACTATATTACATTCTAAAACAAAACAGAAATACATGGAAACCAAAAAGAAAATAACAATAACAGGAAAAAAAGTTCATGATGTTAGGTACCGCCCCTTCCTCCTTGGTGTAGCGGAATCCTTAGAAATGAGCCGATTCTTCGCCGATAATATTTTCATAAACAAAAAGCAGGTTGTTAATGTTCTTGTTTGTTCCTCTGAAGAAAACGTCAACGCTTTTATTGAAGTTGCTTCTTCAAAATTCCCCGATGAAAGCAATGTTGAAAAAGTAGACGTTTAAGATTATGAAGGAAATGTAATGAAAATAGAAAATTTTTATCGCTACCTTACAGCTGCGCAGCTCTCAAAGATAGGCGCTTATGGAGTAAGGATGCTTGAAAAGCAAGATAGTATGCTTGAAAAGCAAGATGAATCCGCCAAAGAAATAGTCTCTGAAATAAGGTTACTAAGAAACGATTTAAAATCCTGTTTCGATGAACGAATTAACAGATTGGAACTGGAAATGGTTCAAATCAAGGCAAAAGTGTGCATATAAAATAATTTATAGGAGATAAAATAAAAACATGGGAAAAAAAAGACCTGACCCACACCGTTTCGATGTTCCTGAATTAGATGATTCGGTGACAGATGAAATGATAAAAAAAGGATATACATATCTCAACAACTCAACCCTCTCTGTCCATATTCACAATCGATTTAGACTTGTACTGAGAAGATTGCGTCGAGAAACTCCGTTAAGTAAGAATTATCTAAAAAATTACAAACATCTAATTAAATTGATCGAAAATCAATCTTCCAATCAGACAGAAGGAACAAAACATGAGTAAAATTGACTTTTTCGCAGAATGGTGCGGTTCTGGTAAAATACAAGAGCCAATTCTTGAAAATGATATAAACGCCGCACTCATAACTCTATGAAATTTCTGCGCTGGTTTTTGGTATTCTCTGCAATTGCGTTAATTCTGGCGTACATAATCCCAGATGGGATATTCACCAGATACGGTATCACTAATGCATATGCCATTATTGACATAAAAACCTCAATTGCAGTCATCGTGGCATTTCCCCTCTCGCTTCTCATTACACAAGACCGAAAGCATCGCGAAAACATGCCGCCGCTGGAAGAGGTATCCACATCGCTTGCAAAAGATATCATGACCAAAGACCGCAGATACAGCAAAGAAATTAGAAACCTAATCGCAACTGAATTGCAGAAAGGCACTATTATATTTAAATGGAACCCTGCAATACAAGACCTCTGCATGATACCGGCATCGTCTGAGCCAGACGATACCACGAATTCAATTCTTGAAAGGTTCTATTTAGAACAGGCAAATATACTCGCAAGATATGGTATCTGAAAACAAGCAGACCACCTCACACTAACGTGAATGGGCTTTCTTGAGAAAAAACACATACGGTATCGCTGATATAAAATTTTGATAATAGATTCGATTAGTCTCTTACCATCAATTTGCTTTATTTGAAAAAATCCAGACAGCGCGACGAAGATAAATTAGAGGAGGAGATATTTTTGTATAAAACCACTCAAGAACCCAATAATGCCGAAGAAGTCGCAGGAAAGATTCTTGCACTGATAGCCAAAGACCCCGATTCCCGCGCCGTGCATGATTTCTTGGAATATGCCTGCGCTACACTAAACATCACCGGAGAAAAACTCATAACCGCAAGCATAGAGATGGCAAAGAAGTCGGAAAGAAAAACTCTCGAAGCAGAATCATTGCCTGAGATCAAAAACAAGTTTGACCTTCCTCCAAGTCTGTTTGAGCTCGTGTGTGAAAAAGCTCAAGACCCGGAAGATGCAAACGAAATATATGATATCTTGCTGGATGAAATAGAACTTCAGACAGCCGCAGCTTCCGATGACCCGGAAGAGGATGGGTGCTTTCCAACGATAATACAATGCGCCCTTATACTCGAACATCTCAGGCATGAAGAATGGTAACAATTTCTCGCCAATGAAAAGCTTAAAATTGAGGTAATTATGCCAAAGTACATAGCAACTATCGTGATTGAAGCCAACAATGAGAAAGATGCAGAAGAGCAGCTCCGAGCTGAACCGCTCAAATACGCTCAGAGCGCGACTGTCATCTCCGAACAGGATGCATCACAGAATGCGAGACAGGGTCTAACTATCAAAACGACTGCTGACATGGAATCGCTATCGAAGCTATCGCATCAAGCCTTAACGGGTAGGCTCATGGAACTTCTCAATTCCCTGTATGGAGGAAGCTACTACGGCAGGTTCAATGAAATAGCGAAAGCTCGCGGGCGGAAAATAGAGAGCAGCCATTTTTCACGTATGGATACTGCAAGCATGCAAGTTCTTATCGAGACCATTGAAAAACTGCGCAATGAATACAACAGTCTTGAACTTAAGGAAGCCAGACTTATAGCTGAAGAGGTCTTTAGGGTCGTATTGGAGAACGGACCGGTTAAAGATGATGTATTCATGGAAGATGTGCGTTATTTCATTGGACGCGAACTCGACCTGACCGATGCCACCCTGCTCAAAGCGTGGGAGACAATCGAACAGGACAGAATGAAAAAAGAAAAAACGGGTACAACCGGACCTGGGGATGCACCACAAAAAACGTTAGCTGTGAAGTATGCACGAATTGTCTTTGAGAATCCGATTCCATCTGAGATGTCTCCTGAAGAGGCTGCGGCAATATTACAGAGTGAAATTGAGAGTCTCCTTCAAGACCACGGCGTCTTGCCTGATGACATCGAAATTCATGATAAGCCATACATGAAGAAGGCATAAAACATGACAGTCGAGAAGACGATAATGGTCCCGAAAACAATTACCGTCCTTGAGTGTGCGGGGACTTCGGTATGATGGCAATACATTATGGAGTAAAGGAGAGCAAAGACGCTCAAGAGCCACCAATAAATATCTGCCCGAACTGCGGCGCTGATTTATTCGAAGTTGGGGTCGTGGAAGCAATATCAGGCGGTTATTCCGAAACCGAGATACATTTCGTGGATGGAAAGACAAAGATAGGCACCACAGGTATTCAGGATTTCGATGAACAGTGGGCGCTGTGCAGGAAGTGCTCCAAGCGCATCGAATATACTGCCGCTGAGGTCATAGAAACGTTCGAGAAGCTGTACCCGCCAGAAACAAGAAGTGATTGAAATATGTCATGGGAAACCTTCGTAGTCGGCACTCTGGAAATCGCGCCAGATGTGCCAGAAGAGATGAAAGCGAAGCTCGTTGAGGATTTTAAAGAAATCCTGGAAACTGACCTAACCTGGAACGACGAGTATAAGATATACATGTTCTTGGGTCTGAACTTGTACACACACGGCATAGAAGAGGATATCACGGAATGCTATCAAAAGCACAAGCGGCATATCAAGCGCATATCGTTGAGCCTCTGGTACTTATCGGAAGCGGATTTCAACTTGCATGTAGACGCTTCAGAACACGAGCAAATGTTCTGTTTATGGCATTCATGGAATGCCACTAAAGTCGTTCCTGCGCTGGATTACCTGTTCGGCACGCTGCTGCCACTGAGAAAAGTATCAGGGGAGATGGCATAATGGTAATGGACATTAAAGAAGCGCATGGAATCGCCAATGAGGCATTGAGAGCCATCGCCACAAACCCGGATTTATATAACCTGAAAGACCTGATAGGCAGGGAGCTTGACATCACAGATGAGATTCTTGATGAGGCTGTAGAGGTTTTGTTCAGCCAGCCTGCTGATAAAGACAAAAACAGAGCCATCGTACTCATTACGCGGGATGAACTCAAGGAATGGGTCATGGAAGAACTCAAAGAGCTTATGGATGAGATGCCACACGACAGCGTCGTTGAAGACCTGGTGGACAGGCTCGCCCAGCATTTCGGAAATGACGTGGGGCAGTGGGTAGCAGACAACTTGAAGTCGTTCTTTAACACGGACGATGTACTGAAGGTGGTGGAATAATTATGGCTGATTGGTACGGATCATCGAGAAGTAATTACTTCAGAGTAAAGGACCTGGATAAGTTTAAAGCATTATGTGCCTGATGCAGAGAATGCAGACATCGAGCAGTTCACTAAGGACATAGTCAAGGATGTTGTGAGATAACCATGCCTTGGCGATAATAATCCAAGTAAAGGAACTGAATCATGGTCTTTTAACCTTACGTTAAAAAATTCCATACATTTTTCAAAATAAAATAAACCGGAGGATTGTATATGACCAAACCTGTTTTCGAGATAGACGATCTGCCGTCTGAACCCATAGCCAAATTGGATGCAAAAACCACAGCAGATACCATAACATCAAACTCAGAACTCAGCATAGAACAATACCAATGCACACAATGTCACAGGTATTTCTATATAGCCAAAAATGATATATCCTGCTTTGACTTTGGATTCGGATGCCCTTATGGCTGTGATGATAACGGCAAGCATACCAGAACGATACTTGCAGAAGTCAAAAAAGTAACTGAAAATGGAAAAGACAACGTCTCATAAAAGTACGTATGATTCAAAATAAAATGGAATGCAAAAAAGAGAACTTCGGAGAACTCATCGATGTATACACCCGTACCCAAGCATTATCAGATGGAGTGCTTGTGGATGTAACAGAAACAGCCCAAGAAACTGGCATAGTATATCCGACAGCAATCACGCGGGAACTGTGGAATGAATATATCGTGCCGCGGGAAGAAGCACCATCGGAACTTAACCTCGGGTGCCTGTACTGCAATATACTTGCTGGCGCAATAGAAGAGGAAGACTGAAAAATAGCCATCTCCATACGAAATGGTGTAATTAATATATAATGTCAGCCTGAAGGCAGAGACATGTATCAAACGAAATACTCTCACACGAACAATCGACAAAAATAATCAAAGAACGAGACGTGATTCAAATGAGAAAAAAGACCCATATAGGCATCGAAGAGACCGACTTTCCGAACTATGAAAATGGATTCAGGAGAAATCCCGGTATAGCTGATAAGTACAAGAACCAATTTCCCAACGAGACTGAAATACTCCTTGAAGGATATGATAGCACCGAGTGGACAGATTGGTCGCATGCATATGCCCACTGGTACGGATACGTTGAAGCTATGAAAACCGTTTTCAAGAATAACGGCATGATAGATGAAGCAGATATTTGCGATATACTTTTAAGACATGCACATCTATTAACATGTTCCAATTGCGGCGAAAAGCTCGAGGAACAGGCAAAATTCCGAAAAGGCGATAAAGTCGCAGTATTGCATATCGACCCCGGTTGCTGCAACTATCCCGTTGAACCGGACGAACCTGCTACAGCATACTTCGAATGTATAGAATGCGCTGAGAAAAAAATGAGAAAGTGAAGTGAATAGATGAAGATTCCCGAATGATATAGGCTTTTCGGAAAGAAGCTACTTATCGGACAAAGCCTCCGCAATAGATAACTTTTTTAACTTTCCCGAATAATTCTATACTTAACAACTGCAAATGAAAACAATAAACATGCAGAGGAATTTAAATGAACACCACAAACATCGACCAGGAAGTCGAAAATATATATAGCCGTTTTAAATCGGCAGGCGTAGAGATCGATAAGAATCGCATCAGAGATGGACTAAACAAACTCACCGGATACCACGTTCCTCTGAACGAAGCCGTGAGGACAATCGTAAAGTCGCTGCGCAAGGAATACAACATTTCGTCCGATAATCAGAAAGAAGCTGCTCTGGTTCCCATTGGAGACGTAAAAGACGATAACACCTGGATCACCGTCAGAGGAAAAATAGTTAAACTCTGGGAGCCGACTTCGGACATTATCAGCCAAACCGGATTGATAGGAGACGAATCTGGGATCGTTAAGTTCACAATATTCACCAAAAGCCAGAAAACCCTTTGCATCACCCTTGAGGAAGGCAAATCATACGAACTGCGCAATGTGGTATCTTCATTGTGGCGAAACCAGATGTCCCTGAAAATCAACTCGAACTCGGAAATAATTCTTCTACAGGAGAACATAGAAGCTGCGAGACAATCCGTAGCTCTGACAGGTATGATCACTTCAGTCTTATCGGGTTCGGGATTGATAAAACGCTGCCCGGAATGCAACCGAAGGATTGTTAAAGGAGCATGCCGCGAACATGGTAAAGTAGAAGGAACCTACGACCTGAGATTGAAAGCATGCTTCCAGGAATCCCTTCCAAGCACACCAGTAAAAGTATATGAAATTATACTGAACGCCCCCCTCGTTGAGAAAGTTACAGGTATAAACCTTCAGAACGCCAGGGAAATGGCAATGGAACACCTTGATACTGAAGTTGTGGCAAGCGCCATCTCGGAAAAGGTTCTATTCAAATATTTCACCGTGAAAGGAACGCAGATGCCTGTCGATTTCATGGTAGAAGACATAAAACCCGCAACTGGAATAGCGGCAGCAGACATTGCAAAAGAAGTTAAGAAACTTATTGCACCGATTGCCGGAGGTAATTGAAATGGCAGAATACAAGAGAATTCCAACATACCCGATGTTCATTTCAGAGCTCATGAAAACAATCGTTAAGCTGCAGGGCAGTGATAAAGATTCGTTCCAGCCTGCCATTTATCTCTCTCCTACGGGCGCGGAAGTCAGCAGGGTATTGATCACAGGAACCGCTATTGATAAAGAAGATGTCGGCAGCGACGGGTCGTTTCAGCGTGTCAGAATCGTTGACCCGACTGGCGCAGTGTACGTTTACGCGGGGCAGTACCAGCCAGAAGCTGCCATTGCGATTAGAAAACTAAACATGCCGTGTTTTGTAATGGTCACGGGAAAGATATCGCATTATACTCCTGAAGCTGGAAAGGATACAATCATATCGCTCAGAGCGGAGACTATTGCCGCCATAGATAACTATACCAGGGATATTGCGCTGGTTGACGTTTCTCATCACACTGCAAAACGGCTTATCGAAGCACAGAGCAGCCAGAGAGTGAAAGAGAATTATTCGGGATTCGACTTCAAGGCTTTTGCGCAGATGATAGATAAAGCACTTGACCAGGTTATCGAGAACCCTGCATTCAAACCCGCTGTTCCTGAAGCTAAAACAGCTGCACCTGAAATCAAAACGAATGCCTCCGAACCTCCAAAACCTTCAGTTCCTGAATCGAAACGCATTGAAACCTCCACGGCAGCGGGACATGTGAATAACGCAGAAATTGCATCGGCATCACAGAATGCCGAACGTACACTTATAAAGCATAACGAGGATTATATAAAACCTGGCGAGGCAAAACCTGAGGATAAAAACATCGTCGCGGAAACAAAGAAACCCGCGGAATTGGACGACGCGCAGTCCTTGATATATAATATCCTTAAATCCAGTATAAATATCGAGCAAGGAGTACCAAAGGAATCACTGCAAAACACGCTGATAGCCATGGGATACGGCATGCTGAATGTGAGTGTCGTCCTTGAAAAGCTTAAAGCATCGGGATACGTAATCGAGGTAAAGAAAGGTTTCTTCAAAGCCGTGTGATGCGCTGAACTGCTGAAAAGCGAAAACATGTTTGTGAATGTTCTCAATCTTTTTTTTTCTGATTTATTTTATTGAATCAAAATAATAAAACCATACATTCGCCCGATGAATATGTCACCAATACAAGTCTACTCGGAGAGAACATCCACGCCGCTGTATGAAACGCCTTTCTTTGGAGACATGCCTCTTGTTTTCGATAATAAAGAGGCAAGAACACTTTACCACACACTTTTTAATGTTGCCGCAGATAAGTTTCCTGAAGCGCCTCTGCTCAAGGCTGCTCTGTACCTGCACCATATAAAAGACATGAACATCTCTTACTTGAAGCACTTCGACATTGCAAGAGAGTGCGCGGCATGGATAGAAAAAGAATATGGCAGTAATGAGTTTGTCCGACTCAGAACCGTCGCTTATCAAACAGATAGCGGTACCATCGTTCCTTATCGGCTTCTCATAATAAAGCATCCTCTGATCGAAACGAGATTTGAAATAAGCTTTTTAGACCAGGACGTAGACGACATATATCTGAACCGAAAGTACGAAGATATCGTTCCCCTTGAGAATGTATGGGTCTTCAAGTTGTTTGGATACGATTTCCCGGAAATCATGAGTCAGGCAAAAGCCGCGCAGCTTCTCAAGAAAATCCTGCGCAGTAATCGAAACCAAAGCAAAGAAGCGAAAGTATCGTGGGAGGATGTTCCATTTGAGGCGAATATTGGAGAAGACACAAAACCGCTAGACGACTCGCCCCAATCCTTGCCCGGAGTACGGGACAAGACGAATATCATAGACCATGCGCAGCAAGAGAATATCGGAAATCGAAATTCCATTTTAAGGGATCAGGTCTTTGTTTTTGCGGGAAAAGAATATAAAGTCACGTCGAAGCAAAAAAAGGTGCTTATTGAATTAGAAAAGGCAGCCGGCTGGGCTGCTGCTAAGAACCTGACTCAACGAGTTGGTGAATCGGAAACGTATATATGTGATACCTTGCGCAATCTAATGAACCGGGGTTTCCCGATAACCAGCTATCGGGCATCGGGAAAGCGCTTCTGGGCTTTGATCGGGAACAGAACAAATAACGGTAATCAAAACAATGTGGCGGAGATGATATAATATGAGACTGACCGAATGCGGGTTTAGATTGACTGATGAAACGCGCAATGCGCTTGATTTGAATTACGAACAGGAAAGAATGGGCGTGATACTCGGCATTCTCAAATCCAGCGGCGTGTCGGGTGACCTCGAAGACGAAGAGAAGCTCAATACTCGCGAAGCTGGTGAAATCCTCGGAGTACCGCCTGAAATCGTGAGAATGCTCTATCATAAAGGATGGTTGCAGAGCACGACACGATACAATTTCATAAAGCAGCTGCATGATGGGTATCTGCTACGAAAAGAAGATGTGCGGAAACTAAAGCCTCAATTGCAGAGCATCTTAATGACAATTTTGAAACAGATGGAAATGAACATAAAAAACGGACGGGTAAGAGCCGCAAAAACCCGAAAGGAAAAAGCATTCGTGTATGCACAGATATTGTCCCGCATAAACGAGTTTCCACCAGAAGAGAGAGAACTTCTCAAAGCCGCGTTCTATTTGAAACAGCTTGAGATGACCTCCAGGACGCAGTTTGAGAAATATTACGACCGATTAAAACCAATCAGATCAGATGCATATAAATGGATGTACGAGAACTTCGGCTCAAACGGAAACTTCTCTGCATGGGATTACGAAATAGTGGATTCGATTTCCGAAGAGCACGAGCATGAATGCGTAATCAGTATCGATTCGAAAAATGAAAACGGCATCGTGTTCAAGCTGTTCCCTGACACGCATTTAATCAAAGACATCTTTCCCGATTCTTATATAAAAAAAGAAACAATATCCCGGAACAACCTCTCTCTTCTATATCATGAAGATTACAGCAACCGGATTATGTGCCTCAAATCATGGAAACATCCTATCGTCACTCCAAGAGTCGCAATGAGGGAACTGAATAAAATCGTGACAGAGAATTTTGCTGTGAGATAGCACAATGCAGCATATTTTTTAATTTGAATGAGACTGCGATTCCATATTTCTTGCACAAATTTAATAAACAAAAAGCTCTATACAATCGATATAATAAGAGGTGAATTAAAATATATGAACAAAAAATCAAAAATATGTATCGTCGTCGGCGTTTTACTGATTTTATCAGTCCTCGTGACCGTATTCATTTCAGAAACGAAATCAAATATCGGCGCAGCGCCTGCGACACCTGATGCACAAACCGTGTGGTTTCACACAACGTATTCCAAAAATTTGAACCTAACCCCACCGGAAAAACTCCTCAGCATTGATGAAACAAACCAACTGATGAAAAATTTCTATCAAGTACATCGTGATCTGCTTTCGAAAAATATCATGGTTTCCTTTACCGGACGTTTGAATTGCTCACGTGTGAATCGTAAACAAACCGTAACATTAAAAAGCCTCATCAAAAACGTTGACATAGAATTTTATAATAACCCCAATTCAGACGGCGACCTCAACGCAGGAGACGTAATTGCCGTGAAAGCGCCTAATTTCGTGTCTTATAGTGGGAACACAAATATCACAACACCTGTTTACGGACTTTATGTGACGTGGAGCAACCAGAACTTTGAAGAAATCATAATTGATGCAACGACGCTGAGAATACTTGAAGTCGGAGGTGGCGGAATACAGACAGGATCCGGACATGAACTAGATACCCTCTGCACGTTCTGGTACGACGATATCAAATACGACTGAAACCAATGTTATAAAAAAATCCCAATACAATTTATCGTAATAGTTCTAAGAGGTGAATTTAAAAAATGAACTCAAATGAAATATCTGAGAAATTCAGGAATGCGGGCGTAACCGTAGCTCCTGATAGAATTGAAAAATTGATGGAGAACTACAAGAAATTCAGTGTTCCCCAGAATGAAGTAGAGCGCACCGTGATGCGTACTCTTGCAAACGAGAACGGCATTGACATAACCGCTCTGTACACCAAAACGGTGAAAATTGGTGACCTCAAATCCGAGGATGAATGGGTTACCCTGATGGCTAAAGTCGTACAACTCTGGGACAATGATCATGAAGCAGTATCCCAGGTCGGGCTTATCGGTGATGAGACCGGTATTGTCAAGATTACCGTATGGAAGAAAGCGGAAATACCGCTCTTGCTTGAGGAAGGCAAATCGTATCTGTTCAAAAACCTTGTAACAAACAAGTATCTTGACAGAATACAAGTCGCCGCTACTCCCAATACTGAGATCGAGGAGATAAAGGAAGATATCCAGGCAAAGGGAAAAGAAGTCACTCTTTCTGGAGCCATTGTAGACGTCATCAACGGCTCAGGCTTGATAAAGCGCTGCCCGGAGTGTAAGAGAGCACTGGTGAAAGGCGCATGCGGCAACCACGGTAAAGTAGAGGGCATATACGACCTCAGGCTGAAAGCTGTACTGGATGACGGGAAAGCCGCTTACAGCATCCTTGCGCAAGCAGAAATAGTCACGAAGCTCACCGGCATAACCGTTGATAAAGCGAAGGAAATGGCAACCGAGGCGCTCGACCAGAGCGTTGTGAATGTAGAGATAGTAAAGAAAGTTATCGGCAGGTATTTCACCTTCAAGTGCGCGCCGATAGATACGAACTATCTTGTGAAAGAAATCATTGAGGTGATTTAAATGGCAGAGAATGCAAATACAAATACAAGTTCAAATCCGCAGAAATTCGAGAGAGAGACTGCAAAGCGCGTATTCGCCCATGAATTCAAAGGCGCTGTGCCCGTTGAAAAGCTGGGCAACGACCAGTTCGAACCGGCATACGTTCAGACTGCGCTTGGAGAGAAGATTAACCGCGTATTCGTGGTCGGCGTGGCTACTGAGGCAGAGGACGTGAGCAACGGCGAGGTCATGATGCGAATGCGAGTAGCTGATCCTACTGGAGTGTTCATCGTGTATGCTGGTCAGTACCAGCCAGAAGCGCGCGATGCAATCATGAACCTCCGTGTTCCAGCATTCGTAGCAGTCGTCGGCAAGGCTCATACCTATGCGAAAGGAGAGCAGGTATATACAAGCATCCGCGCCGAGAACGTAAATGTCGTGGATGAGAAGACAAGGGACAGATGGGTAAAAGAGACCATCGAGATAACACGGGAAAGGATAAAGAACTCAAAGGCATCCGATGATACGAAGAAGTCGTACGAGGGAATGGTTGAGACGGCGCAGAAAGCCGTCTCTGCCAATTCTACAACCCCGCCTGCTGAAAAATGATCATAGGGTATGAAAATGAGCCCATTGAACGCCTTTGCGAGGGCGGCAAGGAACTATATCGAGGATGTTGTCAACACGGCTGGGACCATAAAAGTCCCTGCATAATGGCACTTCTCTTTTTTTTCGTTTTTTTCCTCTGTTTTTTAAATATGGTTTGTTTTTCTGAAAATGTCGTGATTGGTGAATGAGAGCCATACAACAATTGCATGAAAGGTGATTTATGAGCGAATGCCCCTGTTGCGGTCACGAAAGAGTACCTGAGACAAAAAATTCTAAGATGGGAGAACCGATGTACGGGCGCGGTGTGGATGAAGAGATTTGCTGGAATCCAGGATGCCCGAGATTTGGCAAAAAGTAGTAATCTCTGATAAGGAGCCAACTTCGTTTTTTTTTGAATTCCGGTTTCTTTTTCTGAAAATAAAATATCCATACAAGAAGCGATAATATGAGTTACATGGAATCGACTGTGCATCATAAAGATTAAATATAGTCTCAGCCTAATATTACTACCATGCAACAAAAAATCAAGAAATATAACATAACAATAAGAGATCATGTCCAGCTTGTCGGCTATCGTGGACAGGTAGAACTTATCGGACAGGAACTGGGGCTACATGGTATTGTTTTCAATGCTCCAGATGGTTCTGTAAAGGTGGTTGCTGAAGGTGAAGAGAGCGTTTTTGATGTGTTTCTTGATGAGCTGAAAAGAATCAGGGCGGGTGTGGACCTTGAGGCAAGAGAAGTCTCGATGGATATCGATTTGCCAGTTCCATTTAGCAGAGTAGCAACGAATGAACAACTTGAACAAATGAATCGATTTGATAAAGGTATCGAACTACTTAGCAGAATAGATAGCAATACTCGTCCATTGGCAGAAAGCCTGAATACATTGGTAGACGGGCAGGACAAGATGCTCAATATACTTGGGAAAATAGAATCAAAGATGAAGTAAATCAGTCCAGATAATACGGTTACTGAAGACGCGCTACTGCCAAGAGAATATATTACCGAAATTGAAACAAGACTATCGCATGAACAGGAGGATACACTTAAATGAAGGTAGATGATACAGGAATAGAAATCTATCTGTCTGACTTGAACCCCGAAGCGCAGAAACAGTTCATGGACGCTATGAATATTGAATATGAGGAAGACGGGAATTACGAGGTATTTCCAATAGCGGTCGTACCGATACCTGTTAATGAAGAATAACCGTGCGCTGAAAAAGTTAATATTATATATAGTCAACACAATTAATGGTGTTTAGAATGCAATCTCAACTCATATCCGAAGGTCAGGTCGATGTGCTCAGGAAACTGGGCTTGCCTGAAGTGAAAGAAAACAACCCATGGCTCGTGCTGCACGTCAAGGGCGACGGCATACGTGCGCCTGAATCGTGGAATGCAAAAGTCTATGGCAACAGCACCGGTAGTATGAAAGTCGTCACCACGGACATGGCAACTCTCGTGGCGCTGCTGGATGGAAGCCAACCTGCGCTGCAAAGAGAAAACGAGTATGCGTTTGGAATCAACAAAGTTCCCTCACGCATAATATCAATTGATGACAGCGGATGGGGGTACCCCATCGGAGGTACGCTTGTCGGGCTGTCTGATTCTTTTGATAACAGCATTCACTTCGGCGAAGTTGCTGTATCGTATTATCAATCGCCATGCTTTGAGGGTAAAGCATATCTCCATGAGGCTGCAGATGTTGTTGTAAAGCTACTGGGCAAATTGAATACCGGCAACGCCGACGTTTTCAATTCACGGACCGTGGGAAATAGAGTGCTGTTCAAGGTATGCACGGGATACGTTAATGCCGGCATCGTCAAAGAACTGAAAGAACGTGGCTTCAAAGTTGAAACCTGCGCTATCGGCGAACCTCTTCAGAGCGCACTTGAGAAAGAGCACCGCAAGTACATCAAGCGCCTCACCAATGCCGATATTTATTATGACCCGAAGGAACTCGACCCGTCGAATATCAGCAGGGCATATAGCAACGTCATGAGATGGATTAAGAAGAACAATGCCTGGGATATTGCCAAGACCGGATGGAAGAGCATGAAGAAACTGCAGCGCGGGTGATGAGTATGAAAACAAAATTACACTGCCTAATCTCCCAGGGTAAAGGCTCCTGAAGCAGCTTCGTCTGATAAGCCAATGTCGGATGAAGACATGAAGAACTTCGTTGAGCAGCAGATAGTCACGCGGAACAAGAAAGGTGAGGGTGTCAAAATAGAAGCCCTGAGTAACCAGTGCAAAGGCGCCGGGATGACGCTGATTCAACTGGAAACGTCCATCAAGGGACTGATGGATGAAGGCAGAGTGCACGAGCCCAAAGTGGGTGTACTGGTGACACCCTGAACGAAAGGGTGATGCGTGATGAAAAATTATATTATATAATAAAACAAAGAAGAAACATATGATAATCCATAAAAAAAGTAATCATTGCATGGCAAAATGCTCACGGATAGCACACTACCCGTTTCTCATCGAGCTAACTGGGTGGGTGAAATAAATGGAAGCTAAATTAAAGTTTCCCGATGAAGTCAGTGATATCCTGGAAAAGCCTGTGGAGAAATCCCTCATAGAACTCGTAGCTATCGGACTTTACAGGGATGGAAAGATAACGCTGCGCCAGGCTGCTGACCTGATCGGGGTAACAATAAAAAAAATGCCTCAAATACTTCAAAAGCACAATACATATTTGAGCTATGGACTAAAAGAACTGGAAGAGGACATAGCATATGCGACCAGCAGTGAGTGATTCCGACGTTATCATTCACCTTGCGAAATTGAATGAATTGACGCTCATAAAGAAATTGTATGGATGCGCTAACATACCTGAATATGTGGCGTCCGAAATAGTGCATTATCAATACAAGGAAGCTGAACTGATAGAAGTAGCAATTGATCAGGGAATATTAAAGGTTCATAAGACCAGCGATATAGGAGCTAAAAAACTCGCAAAAAGATACGGCATCCATGCGGGAGAGGGACACGTCAAGGAACTTGCTGAGAAGCTAAAAGCTGAAATTTTCCTTTCGAATGAGAAAAAAGTACGCATCGCAGCTAAGACCGAAGGGTTCACAGTCGTTGGTACAATAGGTGTCATTCTTCGCAGCACAACACAGGATCTCTTGACTGTGAATGAAACGAAAGAATTGTTTGAGCGACTAAAAGGGGAAGATTTCAGAATTCATCCCGATATCTTAAATAAGGCAATAGATTCATGTAACCTGCATCTGAAAAAAGATTTTTCATGAGAATCTATTTGATTACAGTTTGTTTTTCTGAGACTGAAAATAGAATATCCATACAATAATTCGAGGTTATGAATTATGGTAAATGTGGTTGCTTTCACTGGTCACCGACACTGGAAACATTCTGCTGTTAAGGCTTCCCTTGATGAAATTGTTGTAAAATACGGCAGGGACGCTGTCTGGATATGCGGCGGTGCAGTTGGTCTTGATTCTCACGCTGCGCAGTATGCCATGGAAAATAAGATCAGGTTATGGCTGGTGCTGCCTTTCTCGCCTGCTGTCATGTCCAAATACTGGAATCCCGCGCAGAAGAAGGTTATGGAGGATACAATCAAGTACGCTGAAAAAGTGTCTGTTCTGTCTTCCATATTCGATGTCAAGTTCTACCAGGAGAGGAATGAGAGAATGGTTGACTTGTCTCATGTCCTCTGCGCTTTCTATGACGGCTCTGCTGGCGGTACCGCTAATTGTGTCAGGTATGCCAGGTACATTGGGCACCCTGTCGAGGTATACAATCCATCTCACAGCGTGAAATCAAAAAGAGAAAAAACCGGCTATAGAAGGCGCCAAGAGTGGAGAAAATGATGTTCAACCGAAAACTTTATGTTTATCCGAATATATGGAAATAATACGGTGATTAAGAAATATGATCGCAAAAGGCATAGTTGGAAAGAAGGGAGAACTGTTCCCACCAAAGGAGATAAGAGACAAACTTGGATTGAAGAGTGGAGATGAAGTTGTATATCGAGTAGAAAACTCAAAGTTGATCATCGAACCTGTTCCGGATATCCTTACGGCAATCAAGATGCCAAAATTCGCAAAGACAACTGTGAAGGAATTCCATGCCGAAAGACAGCAGTTAGCTAAGGAAGTGGCCGAAAGATGAGAGTTTTTCTGGATACGACCTATCTGTTACCTGTGGTTGGAATTGATGTTAATCTGCCCAATGATTTACTGGAAAAACTGTTTTCAAAACTGTTTTCATCCGACCACTCTTTCGTCATCAATCAATTATCTCTCTTTGAATTGTTTGGAAAGGCGAGCAGATATTTTTCTATTGATGAGAAGGCAAAAGATAGGTTCAATACGGGAATGAAAAGTATTCTCTCTTCCCAAATTGATATCGAACCAGTTTTCACTCTTGACACGCTCTCGATGGTGCTTGAGATAAACGAGAAAATAAAAGATCTGCCAGACTGTCCGATAACAGCTACTGCGCTGATTTATTCAGATGTGATGCTGACAGAAACTGCAGATATTCCTAAAGCAGTGGAATTCGAAGTTTTAAATTTAAAGACTTTTGCCGATAAGTATCTGTGATTATCTTTTTCGTTTTCAGATATCTGAATTTTTTCACAAATCCAAACATTAATCTGGTGTAAATCATGAGAGAGATTCAAGGGAATATATGGAACATCCCCTTCTAATGATTTTGTCGTTTCTACTCCCCGCTCTTGGATATTATACCGCCATAAAAAAAATTGAGTTGAATGGAAGTGAAAAAAATGGAGATAGAAAAAGTTGAATCGTTGAAGTGTGGACATATCGAGATGTGCTACATCACCTTCAAGCCCGTAGAAAAGAAAGTGATAACCCCGTCATGTGGCTTCGATCCCGACGAGTGCTACGATTGCGGCATTTGCGTGAGCCGTTGGGAATAGACTCCGTAGGTTGAGGATAGATGATGGATTTCAAACCTTCAACGGCAGACGAGATTAACAGCTATTACAATTCAGATATCTGAATTTTTTCACAAATCCAAAACATTAACCTGGTGTAAATCATGAGAGAGCTTGAAGGCGATATATGGGACATGCCCTGCAAATTCAGGGTGATCACCACAAACTGTCAGATCAGACAGAACGGAAAGCTTGTAATGGGTAAGGGCATAGCACTGCAGGCACGAGAACGATATCCGGGGATAGACTATACGCTCGGCAAGCTGGTAGCTGCAGGTGGAAACCATGTCTATGTGCTGCATGAAGAGGGGATAGTAAGCTTCCCGACAAAGTGGGACTGGCGCAGGCAGTCTGATCTTGAACTTATCAGGCGCAGCGCCCTGGAGCTTTCTCATCTCCTGCGCAGTGTACTTCGCAAAGAGGATACTGTCCTGCTGCCGCCACCAGGCTGCGGTAACGGCGGGCTCATGTGGAAAGATGTTAAGCCCGTCATTGCACCGCTATTGGACCACCATTATATTGTAGTACATTACGCTTAAAAATAGTTTCCTTTTCTGAAAAAAATCCACACAATTATCCGAACGAGCGCTCCTTTAAACGAATATAGAACAAATCTTTTCTGGCAACAAAAGCTCGTTCGACACCACCACCAGAGATGCTCTGCTGCGTCTGGATGCAGTGCAGCAGGGCATCCAACTTTTCTATAACGCATACAAACAGCTAATTCAAGACAAAGTCATAGTTTCGGCGCTGTTTTTTTTATCAAAACTGTATATAATCGTTAGAAATCCAGCATTTTTTATCATTATACGCACAATGCTGCAGATAAGAAAATCTATCCAGACAACATTTTGTGGTTTCAAATGCATCCGATACAACAAGAACTGGCTAAGGCATTCTTAATTGCTCTTGAAGGCGAACTCCGAGTAGCCGAGAGCAAGAATAATATCGAGTATCGCCTTACGAATATCAAAAAAACCGGCAGAACTGTCTTTGAAGGCAAATGTGCAGTAGATAACCGTCCGAAAAAAGGTTGTCTCATTAAGCCCGTCTTTTCATTTGATAATGATTTCCAGTTCCGTGTAGAGAATGTCTCCGAAAATGAGGGGAATTGTATTGTAACCTTCAGCCCTAAGAACGGAAATGGAAATTGCGGCATACCTGATAGCAGTTTATTATTTAGAGAGGCTATCGAATCCAGTAATTTTGAAAAAATGGCTATTTCGACGAGGGAGTTAGGCATGTCAGGGAAATTGCATGCCAGAGTTCTTTTAGGTAACCAGCCTCTTTCGCCTCTTGTTGAGCTTAATAACTTCATACCATTTAAGGAAAAGCTGAACAAATACCAGTACAGTGCAGTTGTGATGGCACTGACGCATCAACTCGCTCTCGTTCAGGGTCCTCCGGGCACGGGAAAAACTTTAGTTGCTGCCGAACTCTCCCTTCAGCATAACGAGCTGGGAAGAAAAGTTCTCATGGCGGCGAAGACTAATAAGGCAGCCGATGTGATGGCAAGAGCCGTGATCAAGCACATTGAGACTACGAATGCGCCCAAGGAACTGCTTGATAAAATTCTCAGGCTTGGAGTTAAGGAAAAAATATCGCCTGACCTTGAGAAATACACCCTTGAATATAAGATAGGACAGCATGCATCTTATCCTGAACTTATCGCATTGAAAAATCAAAAAAACACATCAATTGAGGAGATTGATGAAACCAAAGCAAAAGTTCAAAAGATCGATGAATTCATTGGTAAAGATAGAGCAGCTGCGTTTCTGCGTAATCCTCTTGCTGAGATGAAAAAACTCAGGCTTCAACAGAGACTCGAAGAACTCAACCATAACATTGAGATCATCGATGCTAAGTACTGGAAACTCAGCACCGAAATAAAAGATTACATCATTAAAAACGCACCTATAATCATAACCACTTCCTATCAATGCCCGCGGGCTGAGTTAAAAGGTATTGAATTCGGCGCATTGATATTCGATGAAGCGTCCCAGGCGACTGTGCCTGAGGCTGCTATGGCGCTCGTCAAGCTGAAAGACGATGGATTTCTGACTGTAATCGGCGACCATAAGCAGCTTGGACCCATTGTCATGAGCGACCACACTATCCTGAAGAATTCGCTGTACGATCTGCTGCAGAGGCGCATCCTGGATGATAAGGACACGCCGCCCAACAAGAGAGCCAGGCTCACGCTCAGGAAACAGTACAGGATGCACCCCGATATTGCCGAGATATGCAAGGTTCTTGCTTATCCTGAAGGACTTGAATCCGCCAATCTTGATAAGACTCTGAGAACAGACGCATCGAAATTGAATGGATGCTGGCAGGACAAAGCTATCAATCCCGACAATGCTGTCGTTTTCGTTTCAACTGAAGACGTGGCAACCCAGGAGACCAAAGATAAATGCGGCAGCTCTCTTAACGTCAAGGAGGTTGAGACCATTGATAATATCGTCCAGCGCCTGGAAGAGGTTGGAGTACTTCCCTCGCAGATAGCAATAATTTCTGCTTATAAGGGGCAAAGAGAGCTTATTAGCGATACAATCAAGAAATATTCTATCGGCACGGTCGACAGTTTCCAGGGTGATGAGAATGATGTCGTCATATTCGGGATTACCCGAGACAACATGCAGGGCGCAGTCGGGTTCATGAAAGACCCGAACAGGCTGAATGTAGCCGTATCCAGAGCGCGCAAGAAACTTATAATCGTTGGCAACAGGAAAAGCCTCTCAAGCTACGTCAAGAATGCTGTATTTACGAAGTTTCTCGGAGCCGTGAGCAAGAACGTTGTTGTGATTCCTGCGCCCGAGATAACAGACGAAATGGTTTTCAATCATATTGATAATGAAACAACCAGACAGACAACCGGTGATGTAGATGATAGAAATACATGATGCAGATGATGAAGTGAATACGATTGCCTTTACGGGGCACAGGTACGTTATGGAGGATGAGATGGCTGCCGCGCTCGGAGAAGTCGCTAAGAGATTCAAAAATGCCGTCTGGATATGCGGCGGTGCGATTGGCGTGGATTCGTATGCTGCAAGATATGCCATGGTACACCACATTCCATACAGGCTGATTCTCCCATTCGCGCCGGAGGTTATGTCGAAGTACTGGAGTGATGCACAGAAAAAGTTGCTACAGGATACTATTGCGCATGCCATGGACGTGCAGGTGTTATCACCGGTCTATGATGTCAAGTATTATCAATTGCGAAACATAGCTATGGTGGATGCTGCTCAGGTTCTTATTGCATTCTTTGACGGCACCTCGGGCGGTACTGCGAATTGCGTCAGGTATGCAAAATTTAAACGATATAATATCGTACAATACCCTGGTCCTTATAGAGGCACGGGAAGAATCAGGCTTTGACAGGGATTATCGGAAAGGGATGCACAGGAAAATGCTGTTCATCCCTTTTTGCGGCGCAGAGCCGCCCAATGTGCTGGTCGTAAGACCAGTGATTCCCAGCCGAACATTACATTACTTTATTGTCTTCCTAAATAAAGCCTTCCTTAAACCTACTTCCATTCATGCCGTGGTGGCAGAGCGGCTTAACGTGCTGGTCTGATAAAACAGTGATTCCCAGCCGGAATCGCATGGGTTCGAATCCCATCCACGGCGCATCTCCCGGCTGTGGTCAGGGGCACCATAACGCCCCGTCTTTCAAATAGTAACGCCAAAACTCCCAGACATGCAGATGGTGATGATACAATGACGCATGGAAAATGTTCGAAATGCGGCGCGCCCGTCGTGCCACTCTCACTGGGCTCCTCAATCAACCACTGCCCGAGTACCGAGCATGTGTACATGGAATGCTCCTGTGGGCATCAGATGAAGCCTGAAGCGCACTTCGTGAAAGGCAAGGGCATGCAATTCTGGTACTGCCTTCACTGCCATATACGGAGATAAGAAGAAGAGAGAATAACAGTGTCAAAAACAGATGATAAAAAATGGTAAACAAATTGCATATAGAAAGTAAAGATGGTGTGCATACCCTTTGTGGTAGGCATATTAAAGACCTTCCCGGAACAAAAGACATAAGCAGGGAAAATGTCTGCATCGTATGTGAAAAAATACAGCTTGGAATTTGGGGATTGCCATGGCAGCTTTGTGATTAGGATGAAGCCGTGTCATTCATTTCTTAATCAACATTGTTCCATACAAATCAGTGCAATGAGTCTTCTCCAATACGAGCCTCCTGGAAAGATGAGCAGGCAGCGGTTTCCAACCACACTCCCTCCAAAGCTTTTCTCGGGAACTGCTGCTTCATTGATCACTTATGGTAATAAAGCCATTTGTGCTATTAAGGATTTAACATAAAAATCACCATACAAATTGACGGCGATCCGAATATCACTCACACTTCACATACCATATTCGGACCGCTATTTCTCTTTTCTTCTTTTTAACTTTTTTGCTCTTTCAGTAAAATAAAATCCAACTTCTATACAATTCCCTGCAATAAACGGCATGCATTACAACTAAGAACCAAACAGCATGCCAGAGGTGAATTAACATGAGTAAAGAGAATATGGTTGTCATGCGCCAGAGCGCGGGCAATGACTTGATACATGCAGGCGCTGGATTCGTAGATACTGTGAACACGAAGTTCGGTGAGAGACCCGTTATACATCTCCGACCGAACGGCGCCGCAAGGACTGAGAAAGGACAGCATATCCTCGTCTTCGCGGGTAAGGAAATGCAGCATCTTCCTGAGGATATCATCGTGCACGGTGACGTTGCAAGCAAGAACCCACAATATGTGGTCTATGCTGGAGATGCACCCGTCGGCTCAGGATGGCTCAAGCAGGGTAAGAAAGAGTTCCTGTCGCTTGTATTGAACAAGTCCGTTGATAGTGACAGGCTAACAGTGTTTCCCCGTGCACCATCGGACGCCGCGGAGTGAGAGCAAACTTTTCTCTCTTTTTTCTTTTCAATCATAGTTTGTTTTTCTGAAAAAATCAGCCATACAGGGTTTCGGTTAGCTGTTCCTCCTTAGCTGACCGTCCTCCTATTTTTTTCACTTTATAATGCCATGACTGAAGAACAATGTGGAGTGAACCCCATTTTGTGGACAACCAGTTAAGAAACTTCTCAATTTAAAACCTCCCTTCAGATTTTTCAAATTCTTCAGGAGTGACGTACCCGATAGACGAATGAACCCGCTTTTTATTGTACACCACTTCTATGAA
>DAHXMQ010000178.1 GCA_027371625.1 Candidatus Methanoperedentaceae archaeon
ATTATAAAACAATAAGTCTTTTGGTCAATATGATTGTTCTGAAAACAGGTATGATAGATGGGAAAACTATATGATATGTCTTAAAAAACAGGATTATACCCTATAATTTTGCGAAGGTTGGGTATAAAAGTCTATGGTGCGCTTCAATAATGGGCTGTCCACTGGAACAACCCTGACATTAGGGGTAACATAACAACTGTTGATGAAGGCAACGGCAGCGGAGCGATTTGAACGTGCCAGTGCATTGCCTATTTCGATTAATACCGCTTCCGTTATCCAGACCTCTTGCGCTGATTGTATTGAGGGGAGAAGCGCTTTCGCCTGCTTGTGATATATATCGTTTGGGTTGAGCAATGCCAGCACATAAGCCGTATCGAGAAAAAACCTGTTTGTTTTCATGCAGTGCACCTTTTTTCTCGTTTTGGAATGCCGTACAGGTAATGGTCGTGCTCTTTCGACCAGTCTTTCGGTTCCTCAACTTTTCCTGAGAATTTGCTAAGCATATCCCAGAGGCTCTGCTTGCCTGTTTCTTCTTTCCGTTTGATGGTTATGAGATAGCGAGCATTTGGCTCTAAGTCCGCAGCCTCCTCTGGTCTGAGCACGTCACCATCAAAAATTGCATGCAGTGTCTTTGTTCTGGGCATGTTGCACCTCTTATATCTTTTAGGACTTTCACACATTTATAGGCTACTCCCATAGATTCGTGGATGAAAACTGGAAGCGCATCCCGCCCGCCTCAGTAGCGACCGGGGCGCCGCCGTGCCTGAAAATGAATGCCGAGGCACCGGGTTTTGCGGCGGCGCCGTGCTGCTGGAGCGCATGGGGTTGCGGGGCTTGGTGTGAGGAGGAGGGGGCGGGAGGGTCAGCGAGATGGAGGGGGGTGCTATGCAATAGGCAATGGAGGAGAGGAAGAACGTGGAAAAGGAGCGACTGATTCACTTTAGCTTGGATTCTATTTTCTCAAGTATAGTGACTACTTTATTCTGTCCTTCTACCAATTTGTTCTGACTTTCCAGTAATTTTTCCTGCCCTTCAACAAGCAGGTTTGTATTACTCCTGATTTCGCCGAGGGTGGAAGTATCATTTTTAATATCAGTAAGCAGTTCTGTATCCCCTTTTATACTGGTAAGCAATTCAATGCCCTTATCAAACCTCTTCATATAATCAAGGGTATCGTCAGTGGCAACCCGGCTGAATGGAACTGGCAGGTCGATATCTCGTGAGACTTCTTTTGTCTCAATGTCCACACCCTCTCTGATTCTTTTCAAATCATCAAAGAACACATCAAAAACACCCTCCTCGCCTTCAGCAATTACCTTTACTGTTCCATCGGGAGCATTAAATACAACGCCGTGTAAACCTAGATCCCTGCCTATCAGCTCTATCTGTCCGCGATAGCCGAGAAGCTGGACATGGTCGCGGAGGGTGATATTGTACCGCTTGATTTTCTGCTGCATGGCAGTATTATCTATGCTTGTGGTATATTTAGGGTTTGTGTTAACTGCTGGCGCAGGTGTGCCATAATGTCTTTTGTGGCGCATGTGCTTAAAGCTGGAGGCTGAGGCGCCGTGTTTTGCGCCGCTGTTCTGGCAGGAGGAGCGAGCGAGGCTGGGCGGATGGCTGGGGCAGGGATTGGCGCTGACGGATATGGAATTGTGGAGTTCTGACAATACTTTAGACTGAGCGGCGCCGATTTGTTACCGAGGCAGCCTCCTGTGATGTTGAATAATACGAACCGCAGATAACGTAAAGCGGCATCTGTATGCTAAGAAGGCGGCGCCGTGCCGCTGGCGCGCGTGGGCCGCGGGGCGTGGGTGCGAGGAGGAGGAGTTAGCGAGATGGGGGGGGCGCCGTGCTTGAAAATGAATGCTGAGGCGGTGTAAGAGGAAGAACTCACGAAAAAGAACGGATGATTCGCTTTAGCTTTGTTCAAGTTATTTTTTCTACCTTCCTAAGCTTTCTTATTTTCTCAATTCCACCTTCAACTTTAGCAAAGCGCTCATAGAAAGTGTTTGCCATGATTATCTGTGCGTCTATCAGAGGTCCAACCTCCCTGAACCAAATTGAGCGAGGATGCGTTTTTACAAATTTAGCCCATTGCTCGATATGTTCGATATGAGTCCTGTCTCTTCTCATGATAAGCGCAACCTGCGGATTTCTGCCTTTATCCTTGTGATTTCATTTTCATCAAGGACGTCCGAATAGATGATACGCAGATGCTTTGCATCATCCATGTCCTTTTCAGATCTTAGCAGTTCTTCCTTAAAAGCGATATTCATTTCAATACTTGAAAAATATAGCTCCAGCCCTGTAAGAGGCAGTTTTTTCCTTGTCCGGATTTGATAATTATCCAGTTCATCTTTAGCCAGTTTCAATTCCATTTCAGGGATAAAATGTCCTTTTCTGACATACCGCACGCTAATCTTGTCTTTTAAATAGTCGTCATAAATTACTTCTGGATCTTCTGACTGTAGGCATTCAAAACCTGCCTTCAAAAGATCATTATGCATTTTTATGAACGCATCTTTTTTGATAGTTTCAATGATTATATCCACATCTTCAGTTCCCCTGCTTCTTCCATGCGCAATGGCTACAAACCCTGAAACAATGACATATTTTGCATGCTTTTCTACCACATTAACAAAATCTTCTGCAAACGTATCAAGAATTGTCCGCTCTTTTATTTCTCTGCTCATCCAGGTTATTCTATATTTTTGCGTGATAATATGCCTTTCTACATATACCCGGAGCTGCAAGAAAAGATGAATATGCGAACATAAGCGCGGTGTTACTGAAGAGCGCCGTGTTTTGCGCCGCTGTTCTGGCAGGAGGATGAGCGAGGCTGGCGGATGGCTGGTCAGGGATTGGCGCTGACGGATATGGAATTGTGGAGTTCTGACAATACTTTAGACTGAGCGGCGCCCGATATGAACCCGATGCAGGCAAAGCACACAGAAAAAACAAACCGCAGATGAACGCAGATTTATTGCACGGGCTTCCATCGACTTCGTCAGCCTGTTTTTACGGCGGCGCCGTGCCGCTGGTGCGCGTATGGGCTGCAGGGCGTGGGTTTGGGTGATAAAAAGATTTGGCCTTCACGCACTCTAAAACCGAGATTATTTATATTATGTTATCTCCGTACATCTTTATCTCTTCTTCATCTATGTTTCGTAAAGAATCTATACCGAATTTTATACACTCTTCAATTTTCTCATCAGGCAATTTTAAGGCATAAAAACCTTTAAATTCATGAGAAACTATTGACCTGTACTTTTCAAAATAAACCCGCCGCTATTTTATTTATTTCATTTTCCATAGACATTAATAATTAGAGCATTATAATAAATACTTATCTGCGGGGCTTTTCTTCTATAACCTCCTGATTATTCACTCTT
>DAHXMQ010000181.1 GCA_027371625.1 Candidatus Methanoperedentaceae archaeon
CCAGCATGAATCCGTATGCATGAACAAAAAAATGTCTGAAAGTTAAATATTTATAAAGTTTGTTGGATAATTCTTCCGATATTATTCCTGAAGATAATGGCTATTATGATGAAACGCGTCTCGGCGATAGATTAATGTTATTTATAGACGTTTCATCCATATCAAAATAGTTCATGCCTCCGATAACCCGCACCGCCCCTCGATATGACATGCTTTTCAGCGACGGCAGATTCAATGGAACCCTTCTCATAGGACCAGACCCGCTGGGCGAGAATTTTGACTATGAGGTTTTTGTGGAGGCGAGGAGAAAATTGAGGGATATCGGTCTTGAGATGACCAATGGCAAAAGGGGTCTTGAGGAATACAAAAAAACATTCAGTTTTAACGGCAGCAGCATAGAAGCGCGGATAAGGCTCGTGCTCGGGCGAAATTACAGCGGCGACCTGTGTGAATTATGGCGTGAAACTCTCACAAATGAGGATTTCATATACCTGAAAACGCATGCAGGACTTGGCAGCCACATCAGCCTGACCAAAGATGCCAGATATTTTACCGATGCCATGAAGGAAGGATCTGACAAGCCAAGAAAACAATATCAGTTGTTCTATTTTGACTGCTGCAAGAGCGAAATGTATTACAAGCAGGTTCTGCGTGATTATGCTGAGGATGACGCAGACCTTATCCTCCATAAATGGTTCTGCGATTACAGGATAATAGGACCTGTTGCAGTGCTCATCGATGAACTGATGAACGGCTCCAACTTTAAGACCATTGTTTCAAGAATGAACGATGAATACGGCATCCCGCATTTTGATGTGGATGATAAGCCAGAGGATATGAGGCTGGACAGGAAGATGGTTACGTATTCCATAGGCCAAAGATAATAGTATATTTTCTATGAATCCCATTCTTTTAAAAAATTTTCTATTTCCAATAGAAATTGTTGCCAGACATCAGGTATATCATCAGCCAGGCATTCAAGTTCGTTTTCATCCAGCATGAATCCGTATGCATGAACAAAAAAATGTCTGAAAGTTAAATATTTATAAAGTTTGTTGGATAATTCTTCCGATATTATTCCTGAAGATAATGATTTATTTAAAAGGTCTTTATGCCATTTGTCAGATTTTGGTATCTCTATATTTCTTGAGAGCAGAATTTGTTTTAGAATACTGTCAGTTCATCCATAGATTCGTATTCCTCTTTTTTCTACAAGCTTGTTGAATAACGATTTCTTGGAAAGGTCGATGAGATCCACAGGTTTTGACAGATTCTTAAATAATTCTGCATAAAAAATCAAAGAATAGCCCTGGTTCAAGCCCTTTTACACCGATGTCTATGTCATTTGATTCTCTATCTTTTCGAGTCGAAGAGCCGAATAGAATTACAGAGGAGACTTTATATTTTTTAGCGTATTTTATGATGATTTCTTTATCTTTTTCTGATATCACTCCGGTTGCCTCCTTCATCAATCCGCGTTTGATATTCATCCTTTCGCATACTTCAAATCCCTTTTATCACCATTTTTAAAGGCAGCAATAGTATATAATTCCTTCATTTAGGCATTCAGGCAAACGATGGAATAGTTATATATCATTAAATATAGATGCATAGAGCGCTTTTAACACAGGAAAACGATATGGAAATACGATTCTTAAATAAACCTGAGATGTCAAACCCCCGCATGCTTGTTGGTCTTCCGGGTATGGGCATGGTTGCCAAGAGCACCGTCAACTATTTTATGGAATTCCTGAAACCTGAATTGTTCGCTGATATTCCAACGCCATTTCTTTCACCTTCTATGGCAGTATTTGAAAAAGGTCTGGTTGTGCCATTGGATAGGGACATAAGCCCTTTTAGGTTCTACTATTCGGCGAAGGAAAACATCATATTGTTCTCAGGCGACATCCAGTTTGGCTATATCACAAAGGACAACGAGCTTGCGGAGAAAATAGCCGAGGTGGCGGCGCTTTGCGGGGTTGATATCATCTATACGGTAATTGCAACGCATGTGCCGAGATATGTTGAGGAGCCCGAGGTTTTCGGGGTTGCAACCTCGCCAGAACTTTTGCAATTTTTAGAGAGTAAGGGCGTGAGGATAGCAGAGGGCAACCTTAAAATAAGCGGGGTTAATGGGCTTGTTATAGAATATGCAATGCGAAAAGGAATGAAAGGGATAGCGCTGCTCAGCGAGACTGCTTTTCCAGAGGCGTTGGATATAAAAGCATGTCATGCCGGAATAAAAAAAGTTTCAGAGCTTCTTGGTATCGACATCGATTTGAGCAGGATCGAGATTGAAACAAAGAAATTCGATGAAGGTTTTAAGAAGTATTTGAAGGATATCCAGGAAAAAAAGAGAAAAGATGAGGATCTTGGATATTTTGGCTGAAAAGGTGATGATATGGGCGAAGTAGTGAAACTTCAAAAATCAGGTGAGAGCCTGATAATTACCATACCTGTGGAGATATGCGAGCAGTTAAACCTGTGCGATGGGTCAGAGGTTGAGCTTGAGCCTTTTACCTGCGCAGGTGAGATGGGGCTGCGGATAAGACCGAAAAAATGAGATAACTGCTGCTTATTATCCTGCACTCAAGCCTTCCTGAAATCCTGATTGCGTCTTCCATGTCTAACGAATACTTTTCGCCGCAGCCACAATTATCGGCAGCGTGATTGTGGCATCGGAATACACTGTAACAGACCTCGCTTTCTCCCCTATCTTGCCCCAGGAGCGCGCCTCATCGAGCGTTGCGCCTGAGAGACCGCCTGTCTCAGGTCTGTCCATTGTGAGCTGGATAGCGTAATCGAACGACCTCGGCGTAACAAGCATGGATTGCAGGATGAAGTTCTTGGGTACCCCTCCTCCCACTATCACAACGCCTGCACGTTTTGCTTCATAGCATCTGTCGATCAATCCACGCATATCGTCAAACACATCCACGTTAAGTGGCTTTGTCTGTTTGTATAACCATGCCTGCAAACCAATGATAGAGTCCTGGATAGCAGGGCAGTACACGGGTACGCGCATATCATACGCGCTTTTCAATATCGAGCTGTCATCATCGAGCGTGGCGCCGATGCGTGAGAGAAGCTCGGTTATCGAAAGCTTATTGGGAACTTCCCTGAAAACGGACTGCATCTTTTCCTCAAACCGTATGAAATGCTGCTCGGGCAGGAACACATCATAAATCCTGTTAACTGCATCGTGTTTTAGCTGGATGTCATCCACAGCATGAGTTCCTTTGTAATGGTGAAGCCCCATCGATTCAATTATGTCATGGACAAGGTTGGCGCCCGTGGTAACAAGAATATCAATATTCCCTTCGCGTATCAGGTCGCTTACGATCTGCCTCATGCCGGCAGGAACCATAGCCCCTGCCAAACCGAAGAACTTAGTGCAATCCTTATCGTTTAACATTTCCCTGTATATTTCTACGGCTTCGCAAAGTCGCCCAGCCCCGAAAGCGCAGCCTGAGAGAGAATCCACAAGCAGGCTTACTGTCATGTTCGGGCTTATCTTCGCATGCCTTATGGGTCTTTGGAGTTCCATATTATCTAAAACATTTTACACAGGATAAAATAGTATCCTTTTTTTGCGTCAGTTTTTTTGCAAATTCGATCCCGCCGGATAGATCCTCTGCATAATAGATATTATTACCATTAACAAACGGCTTCATCCTCTCGCCTACAAGTACGAGGGCATAAAGTTCTTCTGAATGCCCGTGAATAAACCGCTCGACGCTTATTGGGTCAAGCCCTTCGCAGACCTCCTTTGCCTCTTCTCCGAGCACCATGACGATTCTTCCTCCCTGTACCTGTGCGAACTGCAATGCCTCCTCCGCATTCCGTATATCCAGCCCGGAGTTTGAATTATCTATCATCCTTCTCCCTTCGAGGGATGTAATCTTCATGCGTCCTTCTGCGCCGCTGAATCGTACAAGCGCTCTTTCAATAGTATAAGCATCTATATCCATTGCAAGAGCCACGGCAGTTGCGCATACAAACGCAGTCTTATACGCATTTATGTCGTAACCCTTGGATTCGGAGATGTGTATCCTGCCATGTTTTTTGTCGAGGAAAAATGCAATTGTATTTTCGTTCTCGTAATAGACATTGCATGAGGCATCCGCAGACTCGGTGAACGAGATAATCCTTACATCCCTTCTGCATGCTCCGAAAAACCTCAAAGCATCGTTATTAATCACAAGTGTACTTCCGGGTTTGGCGTTGAGTATCATCTGGCGCTTGGCATCGCTGGCAAGCCTCGTATTATTCGCGATTTTATAGTCATTGGCTATCGTGGTTATCACACCGATATCAGCACATCCTGTCCCGCCGAGTGAGATTTCGGATATCAATACATCAAATTCATTTACAATAGTATCCAGTTCCGAGAGGATGCTTGCAGGCGTTATGCTCAATCCTTTTTTTATTACTTTTCTTGTGCTCCAGTCTTCAACACCCCTGCTTGTGTGCGTGATGACCTTTTTTTCCCCTGATAGAATCTCTGCAAGGAGAAGAGAAGTGCTTGTCTTTGCCTTCGTACCAGTTATCTCAATCAGGGTTTTGTCTTTCAGGTTATATCCCGATAATAGCTCCCCTACCACCGCGTGGTGTGATAAAACAGGTATGTTGTTTTTTGCAGCATCCACAAGCATGGGATAGTTGCTGTCAAGATGCACAGGCGCAATTATAACATCAAAATTCACTGCTTCCAGCGCATTCGTGGAAGTCCTGATACCTTCGCTTTCAAGAGCTTCCAGTTCTTCGGCGCTGAGTGTCTTGTACACATCTATCGCGGCTACTTCACTTGCGATTTTCTTAAGTTTTTTTGCTATTGCCGCCCCACCGTGGGTTAAATCAAGTACTGCTACGCGAGATGATCTTTTAAATATCATTTTGAGAGAGCTTCCTTAGCCCTCTTGAACGCAAGTTCTGCCACGAGTTCGTCCGCTCCGAGAGGCTCCGAATAAACAAGCGCTACTTCTTTGCCGTCGAGTTTTATTGTGGCTCTCCTGGACTGCCTGCTTACGCCCAGTATTTTTGGTATGTCCTCCATCGTATGAA
>DAHXMQ010000201.1 GCA_027371625.1 Candidatus Methanoperedentaceae archaeon
CCCTCCACTCCCTCCTGAAACACATTCTCCCTGAAGAAAAACTTTCCCGCCTCCCGAAGGGTTTTGAGGTCATCGGGGATATTGCAATAGTTAATATTCCTGCCGAGCTTGAAAAAGAAAAATATCTCATTGCGGAGACACTGGCATCCCACAGGAAGGATGTAAGAACAGTGCTTCGGAAGCTCCATAAGATTCAGGGCAATGCGCGTGCGGGGGAATTTGAGTTGCTGCTTGGAAACAGGACGACCACGCTGCACAGGGAGAATAACTGCATTTTTTACGTGGACGTGGCAAAAGCGTATTTTTCGAGCAAGCTGGCTTATGAACGGACCAGGATTGTGCAAAAAGTAAAGGAGGGCGAGAATATTCTGGTATTATTCGCCGGGGTGGGTTCATTTTTAATACCGATTAAGAAAAACAGAGATGTGAATGTTACAGGACTTGACAATAATCCGTCTGCATGTGCCTTTTTGAGAAAAAACCTGCAGCTCAATGATATTGAGGCAAATATCATCCTCGGTGATGCAAATAATTTATGCAATCTTTTCAAACAACCTTTCGACAGAATTTTGATGCCGGCGCCTTATGGTCAGGAGCATTTTCTTGCGTTTACAAAGTTAATATTGAAACCAGAAGGTTATGTGCATTTTTATGCCTTCAAGAAAGATTTTGAACTGGCTCATTTCATGAAGCTACTTGAAGAAAAGGGATGGCGGATAGATTTTTACAGGAACTGCGGCACTGTTGCCCCGCGGGTAGCCAGGTATGTTTTTGATCTTCAGAGACGGTAGATGTCTATTTTACAAAGGTTTTTAAATAAACAAAACATGTTGGGGTTTCGCGCTGGGCTCGTGGCTTAGCCAGGATATAGCGCTGGGCTTCTAACCCAGATGCCGAGGGTTCGAATCCCTCCGGGCCCGTTGGTTTGCCTCGGTGGCTTAGGGGTATAGCGCGTCCTTGGTAAGGACGAGGTCGAGGGTTCAAATCCCTCCCGAGGCTTATGATTCTTGTTTTGATAGAGTAAAAAGTAAACGTTAAATAACAAGATGTGTTTAAAATGCTCACCAGAATAATTACCGAAGGCACAACGAGGGTAGAAGTTCCAGTCCAGGATGAAAACTCAAGTTTCCCTCCGTCTTCAGCAGCAGTCTTCTACAATCCCGCCATGAAGTTGAACAGGGATATTACCGTAGCTGCAATCGCATGTTTTGCAAGAGGTGCTGATTATACATATCTTGATGCACTCTCAGCCTCAGGAATACGTGGAACAAGAGTAGCAAAAGAAGTAGGTCTTCAAGCAACGATGAGCGACTGGGGAGAAACTTCTTACGAGCTTATTAAAAAAAATATTAAGCTTAATAACCTCACAAACTGCACAGCCATAAAAAGAAATGCTAATGTGGTAATGCTGGATAGCAGTTTTGATATCATAGACCTTGATCCTTTCGGAAGCCCTGCGCCTTTCATGGATGCCGCATGCCGCTCGGCAAAGAGACTCCTGTGCATTACTGCAACGGATACCGCGCCGCTGTGCGGCGCACATAAGAAAGCGGGCATCAGGAAGTACTCTGCTGTCCCGTTGAAAACGGAATATCATCCCGAAATGGGGGTGAGGATTCTCATGGGCGCGGTGGCAAGAACACTGGCGAAACATGATAAAGCGATGATGCCTCTTCTATCCTATGCCTCTGCGCATTATTTCAGAATATTCGCAATAGTTAAAAAGAGCATCAAAGATGCAGATGATTGTCTGGAGAATATTGGCTTTGTTTCCCATTGCTTCAACTGCGGCGCAAGGGAATGGAGATACGGGCTTGCTCTCCACCTGCCTGAGAAATGCCCTGTGTGCGGGCATGCAACCTTGCTTGCTGGTTCTCTGTGGCTCGGAAGGCTGCATGACGTGGAGTTTTGCGGGGAGTTGCTCGGCGAGATTAAAGAACGTGGATTCAAGGAGGCTGTGAAGCTCGTTTCCAGATGCAGGGATGAGCTTGATATTCCGATGCATTACGATTATCATAAGCTCTGCAAGCGGCTCGGGAT
>DAHXMQ010000203.1 GCA_027371625.1 Candidatus Methanoperedentaceae archaeon
CAAGTATCCCAAGAAAGGAGCAGTTCGCAATGCTCGGCACGTTCGAATCCCATTTGAAAAATATGATCACAGGCGTAACCAAAGGATACGAGTATAAAATGAAGGTCGTTTATTCGCACTTCCCGATACAATTAAAGGCTGAAGGAAAACAGGTGTTAGTGAGCAATTTCCTCGGCGAAAAGAAAGCCAGAAGGGCAAATATCCTTGGTAATACCACCGTGGCGATAAAAGGAGACCAGGTGATTATCACAGGCTTGAACAAGGAAGATGTCGGGCAGACCGCTGCCAATATCAGGATGGCTACGAAGATCAGAAGATTTGACCCAAGGGTATTCCAGGACGGGGTTTACCTTGTGGAACGGGGTGAACAACATGGATAATGAAGCCTTAGAACAGCTTGAAACCCTCAAAGGTGTGGGCAAGGCAAAGGCGAAATTGCTCTATGATGCCGGGTTTAAGGATATAAGCTCGATAAAAAATGCAAGTGTGGAAGAAATTGCAGGCATCAAAGGAATTGGAAAGAAACTTGCAGCCACGATTAAAGCCTCTGCCGACGAGATGGTTGTAGAGGAGGAAGAAAAACCGATTGAAAAAGAAATAAAAGAGATTACAATTACCATAGACGCCGAGACAAAGAGGCTTCTCGATATAAGGAAAAAACAGAAAAGCAAGAAGCCACAGTTCAGGCAGACCGATTCCCACAAGAAAAAGAAGCTTGCGGATTACTGGAGAAGACCTGACGGCATCCATAATAAAACACGGTATGCTCTTCACGGGAAAACCCCGCTTGTAGAGGCAGGCTACGGCAGTCCCGCGCTTGTGAGAGGGCTTCATCCTTCCGGTTTCGAGGAGGTCGTTGTGAATAATATTAAAGAACTTGAAGCGCTCAATTCCGAGAAGCAGGCTGCCAGGATCGCACATACCGTCGGCTCAAAGAAACGCAGCCTGATAGAAACGAGGGCGAGAGAGATGGGATTGAAGGTTCTAAATCCCGGAAGGAGGGAGGAAGAAGAATGAAAAACTTTGAGAAAGTTTTATCAAAAACTGTTGCGCCAGTTTACAACGCACACACGTATGGCTTCGCCATACGTGGATTCATAAAGCGAGGTGTCGCTTTATGACGGATCTTGCTAACCAGAGAAGACTTGCAGCAGAGGTAATGGGCATAGGTGTGAACCGCGTATGGCTTGACCCTGAAGCCTCCAAGGATATAGCCGCAGCCTTGACACGCGAGGACATAAGAAAATTGATCGAGGATGGAAAGGTAGCTAAAAAGGAGATCAAAGGAATTAGCCGCGGAAGAACACGAAAATCACATGAGACAAAAGCCTATGGGCACAGGAAGGGACACGGGTCAAGAAGCGGGGCAAAGGGCGCACGCAGACCTAAAAAGGAGATGTGGATGAAGAGAATCCGAGCGCTGCGGAAAAAGCTTCGCGAAATGAAGAGCAATAATACCATTGATATATCCACGTACAGGGAACTGTACAGGAAAGCAAAAGGCGGGGAATACAGAAGCATAGAATACCGCAAAACCACAGGTTGAAAAAGGAAGAGGCAATTTCTTTTTTAAAGGAAAAGTACGGCGTGGAGGTAATTTAATGGAGAGAAGCAAGAAACGATTTGGAAGAGGCGCAAATGTCTGCAAACGCTGCGGAAGGAAACAGGGACTTGTCCGCAAATACGGGATATACCTGTGCAGGCAGTGCTTCCGTGAAATTGCCTATGACATGGGCTTTGAGAAATATACGTAGGTGAAATAATGTTGCTGGATCCACTCGCAGACGCACTATCAATAATAAAAAATGCAGAAAGTATAGGCAGACCAGAATGTACCATCAAGCCTGCTTCGAAACTCACGGGAAGCGTGCTCAAGGTCATGAAGGATAAAGGATACATCGGCGAATTCGAATTCATCGACGACGGGAAATCGGGTTTGTTCAGGGTAAAGCTGAAAGGAAGAATCAACAGATGCGGAATAATAAAACCGCGCCACGCAGTCAAGAACACCGAGTTTGAGAAATGGGAGAAGCGGTTCTTACCTGC